>DAOWMZ010000159.1 GCA_030642845.1 Candidatus Zixiibacteriota bacterium | reverse complement strand
GCCCACACTCCGTTTTTGGCCAATCCTGAAAAATCAACATTTGCATACCATTGGTATGGATTGTGTGGCAAATTATCTCCATTAGTTGGATAAAAGTGGAACTTTTCCGCTGCCAATACACAGAATGCAAATGGAAGTGTGGAACCCGGAGTTATATCAACCGGACCATAGGAGAGTAAAAATTCAAGATGGGCACCTTTTGAAATACTATCATTGATATGTATAGGTGGTTTTAGCCAATCAAGATTATATATGAACTTCGAAGTATATGCCACATCGTAGTCAACATCTTCATTACTGAGAACATAGTACCGATTACGATCTCCTGCTGGACTTCCGGTTCCATCGGTTCTATAGTTGCGATATTTATCTATCATCATCGGACCGAAATCAGGAACGCCAGGAATAAAATATCTAGCCCACCAATTGAAAGATTTCTTTAATTGTTTTATTGAAGGAGACAAAAATTTTACTCCGGCAATACCTCTGACAGAAGCATACCCGAATTGGGTGAGTGGGTCAAATATTGGCTCCTCTACCCATTCCCCATCAATTGGATCTCCGTCGCCATCCGCTGCCCAGACAATATCTACCGTATCAACAAAATGGCAATTTGAACTGCTCTCAAAACTATATAGCAAACCACACAGATCATCACTAACTGTAATAGTATCATTATTCGTGTATTCAACGTATGGATTGACAAACAAACCGATATATGCATCTTTAATATGTTTGTCACCAATATTTTCAATCATTACATTAAAAAAAACTATATCATCCGCATAAGAATATGACCAGGAATACGATTCTTGTGTGAACTTAATTCCTAACGGACTGTGAAAGCGATAATCCAAATAGTCGTATAAATAAGAACTCTGCTTATTTACAAAGGTATCCACATAAGAAACTATGATGTCTTGTTCGGAAACTGCATTATTATAGAGAAGGTCATCTGGATCAAGTATTGATCTGCTGTTGATTGGCTCACCATTAATCCAGTATGGTGTAGTTTCGACTATACCACGATCATTAATGGTTGTAGTTACTAATGTATCGTTGTCAATTATACCGCCAACCCAAATACCAATTTCATTAAAATATTTTCTACCTGAAGATTTAGGATATTCAGAACCATTCAAAATTGCTTTACCAGTAAAACAATCCGGAAAGTCCCCTGGATTAAAAGGTGATGATCCAATAACTCCCCTGTTCGATATACTGAGAGACAACTTTCCAATGGTATGAGCAGAATTACTAAAAGGAACTTGAAAATCTTGTTGTTGGGTAGTAAAAGTTTCGATATTATTATAACTCTCCCGAGCAAGCAATTCTCCGGGTAAATTGATTGCAATAACCGATAACTGTAAATATAAGCCCACCCTAAACAAAACAGATCCCTCCCTTCTTTTGTAACATAACAATATTGACGTGTTTATCAACGTTAAATTCATAACGGTTGTGCATGGATAATTGTGTAAAATTAATCTTTAAGTAAAGTATGTCGAAACCCCTGCGGTTTCGACACAGACCCTGTCTGTTTTTGTGTTCACTTTCCAAATCCCCGTCAAAATTTAATTTATCTTTAAAACATAAATCATTCTTAAATATAAATGAGTTAGAATGTCAAAACTCAAGAGTTTTGACCTACAAATAATCTACTACAAATATCCCACATAATTATTAGTTGGGAACCGGCAGCCAACAAAATTAGATCAAGCTATTAATATCTAATAATCAATGTACCTGGATTGTAAAAATTAACGGATACACTAATAAAAAAGCCCACAGGGTTGTGGGCTTAAATATTTATAAAATATAGTTTCGTATTTGAAACCAAAATAATCTGTTAACTAACAGAGGTCAATATCATTTTCTAACAAGTGTTACTTCCGAAACCAGCGGTTAACACCAGAGACTAATATCAGACTTTTTTCTTTTTATGACGATTGGCGCGTCTGCGCTTTTTCCTTTTGTGAGTTTTAATTTTCAATCGTTTCCGTTTTTTCCCGCTGGGCATCAAACCTCCGTTTGGTTATTAAGTTACGTTTTAAATTTCCAGTTTTGTGATCATGTTTTTGAATTCATTGGATGGTTTAAAAACCGGCACTTTACGATCAGGTACCGGAACAACTTCTCCGGTGCGAGGGTTGCGCGCTTTGCGTGCTTTCCTCAGCTTCACCTTAAAAGTACCAAATCCTCTGATTTCAATATTGTGTCCACTCTCCAACGACTTCTTCACAGTGTCGAGGAATGAATCGACAACAACAGCTACATCTGTTCTTGTGAGGCCTGTTCTTTCAGCAACCTTTTCGACCAAATCAGCTTTTGTCACTACATCCTCCCTCTACAATTATATTTATTCAACACTTCTTTTTTTTCATATTCAAATTTACTAATTTCACCTGCCATAACAGGTAAACACTTCCAGAGCCTTAAACTCTTGTAACAAGTAAAGATACAACAATATAGAGGAAATGAAAGCAAAAAAAGAAAGTCAAGCAAATTCTTTTTTATAATATAATTACTTACTTGTACTGATATAATAATTGAGCTCCGATTTGATCTTCCCTGATTACATTTTTGACAGTTTTGGCGATTCCACCCAACAAATCAAAAATCCCTATCCTTTTTTCTGGTCTCGGACGAATTACATCAGGCTCACCCTCCATATTGGCTAAATCAGCCGCCAAATCAACTGCTTCTTTTAATCCACCAAGAGTATCGACAAGCCCTAAGTTAAAGGCCTGCAACCCAGTAAAGATAGAACCATCAGCCATGGGGTACACATCTTCCTGTGTCATGCCTCTCCCCTCGGCCACAGTTTGCACAAACTGTTCATAGGTATCCATAACAACTGATCGGAGCATTAATTCCTCCTTTTTGGTCATGGAACGGGAATAACTGCCTACATCTTTTAATTCACCGGATTTCACAGTTTCGGTTCCAACTCCTATTTTTTCCAAAAGTCCTTCGGCTGTATGGAATTGGAAAATAACACCTATTGAGCCTGTCAGAGTTCCCGGGTTGGCAATTATTCTGTCAGCTGCACAGGCAATGTAATATCCACCCGAAGCCGCCACTGATGCCATTGCCGCTACAACCGGCTTTTCTTCGCTGGCTCTTATGATAGCATCATAAATTTCCTGAGATATTGCCACTCCGCCACCGGGAGAGTTGATATGAATTACAAGAGCTTTGATTGAGCTATTGTCAGTCCATTTCTCAATCTGTTTGATAACCGGTCGCCCTGAATCTTCATTGATAACACCATACATTTCCACAATGCCTATCTTATCTCCTAAACCGGCAAACCCGAAATCACCATCCGATGACATTACTCCGATAAAAATCAAAGCGAATAATCCAATTGCAATAATAAAAAAGCCACCGATAATAACAGCTACAATTACATCCCTTTTTCTGGCCATATCTCCTTCGATCTTTAATTTCTGTAAATTCTAATTTTGTCCCCAACCTTAAGCCGGTCAGGATTAGAAATATTATTAGAGTTTATAATACTATTTATTGTTGTTCGGTATTTTTTTGCAATCAATCCCAGGGATTCCCCGCGTCTTACCTTATGAATGACATAATTTGATCCGCTGCTATTTGAATTCACAGCCAAAACCTGTCCGGGATAAATCCGGCTGGAACGTCCCAAACCGTTAAGCCTGCGAATAGCTGATGTGGTAGTACCGTACATACGAGCAATATCCCAAAGAGTATCCCCTTTGCGAACCTTATGATCATTCTTTGATCCTGAAGATGAT
Source organism: Candidatus Zixiibacteriota bacterium (assembly GCA_030642845.1). Lineage (GTDB taxonomy): Bacteria > Zixibacteria > MSB-5A5 > GN15 > FEB-12 > DAOWMZ01. The sequence continues at coordinate 1,772 of DAOWMZ010000159.1, read as the reverse complement.
ACTTCATTATTTGATGACTTCGAGGCATAGCTGCTTCTTCCCAGTTTTTTGGCATTGGATGGAATTTTAAGTTTCTGACCAACATAAATCCGGGAACCTCTCTCAATGTAATTGATCCCTCTTATCGCTTCCACAGAGGTACCAAAAGCTCGAGCAATATCCCACATAGTGTCACCGGAACGAACGGCATAAATGGAATTTTTTGCAGAATACTCACGGGAACTTTTACGAGAAGAGCTACTGTAGCTCCGGTCCATCGGAACCGGGACAATCAATTGCTTACCGGCATAAATCATGGATCGACGGCTGAGGTTATTTGCTTCTAAAATAGCATATTGAGAGACACCATAGCGGGCAGCGATAGTACTGATAGTTTCACCTCTACGAATATCATGCCTGACCCAACTGGTTTCTTTTGGAGAAGGAAGATCATCATAAGCAGCCAGAAATTTTGTTTTTGTCCCTTTGGGGATTTTCAGCAAATAACTTTTTGTATTCGGGGGGGTATATTTACGAAGTAGTTCCGGATTAAGATTCTTTATTTCACTTACTTTGCAACCAACTGCTTTTGCCACCACTGAGAGTTCAAGGCATTTATCAATATCAATTACATCCCATTGAATTTCTGGTTCAAACTCAATATTATCAAACCCATATTTACTGGGATTCTTAGCAATAATAGTCGCCGCCATAATTAGAGGGACATAGTCCATAGTCTGGCGTTTTAATCTCATCTTCCAGAAATCAATCGTTTTTTGCTTTTTAATTGTTCGACTAACCCGCCCCGGTCCGCCATTGTAGGCAGCCATCGCCAGTTCCCATGAGCCAAATTGCTTATATAAATCTCTCAGGAATTTACAGGCAGCATGGGTTGATTTGATTGGATCACGGCGTTCATCATACCACCAGCTTCGATTCAGTTTATAAAGCCTGCCGGTAGAAGAAATAAACTGCCATAAACCGGAAGCCCTTGCCCAGGAATATGCTCTGGGGTTGTACCCGGATTCGACCATTGAGAGATAAACCAGATCATGCGGTAGCCCATAGCTGTCAATTATCTCCACCATCATATTTTTATATCTTTTGGACCGAACTAAAAACTTCATAAAAGCATCACGAGCTACAGTCTGATAATAAATAATTGATTTTTTTACACGATCATTTATTACAATAGGGATATCATAAGTAATCTTTTTTTCAGCTTTTCCATATACAACAATGGTATCTCGATCAAGATTATTTTCAATATCTCCAAAGCGTTCAATAATAATTGAAGCTGAAACATCATCTTCGAGATGCCCTAGTGATCTTAGTGTAACCCGATAATCAGCAACGATATCTTCAAGAACAATGGTATATTGTACTGATTCCGGAGTTTCCATAGAATCACTCTCAATATCAAGTGCCGCTAATACTTTTATCCCTTTTTCAAAATAATACTGAGCCTCTTCCCAGCTTCCCTCGCGATTGGCAATCACACCCATCGCATGGTATTCCTGAGCCAGATCCATCTGCCGCCATATTTCATCATCAACCGCTGAGGCTGAATCATCAACATCGACATTGCCATAGTAACTCCAGGCTTCCGCAGGACTGTAATTTGATGGCTTGCGATAAGGTTTTTCTAATTCAGATATGGCATTTTCTGAAGATTCAGGAGTTACATTTGTCGTCTGATTAACAGGTTCTGCGGTAGCTGTATTAGTGTTAGAAATGGAATCTTTTTCATGGGTACTGTTTTCCTGATCAGTATTATCATCATTTGATTTGTT
>DAOWMZ010000009.1 GCA_030642845.1 Candidatus Zixiibacteriota bacterium | reverse complement strand
TAACTTCGACATCCATAATCGGTTCAAGAAGCACAGGCCTGGCTTTTCTGACACCATTTTGCAGTGCCATTGATCCGGCTACACGAAAAGCCATCTCGTTGGAATCAACCTCATGGAAACTACCATCAATAAGTTCACAATGGATACCGGTAATAGGATAACCGGCCAAGACACCATTATCCATAGAATCTTTCACACCTCGTTCAATAGAGGGGATAAATCCTCTGGGAATAGCACCCATTTTAATATTATTTTCAAATTTAAAAGGCGTATTATCATCAGTTGGTCTGATCTTCATAATGACATGGCCATATTGACCCTTGCCACCTGACTGCCGAACAAATCTTCCTTCGCATTCAACTTCACGGGAGATTGTCTCTTTATACGCAACCGATGGCTTGCCAACCGAAGCTTCCACATTAAATTCACGCCTTAAACGATCAACAAGGATCTCCAAATGAAGCTCGCCCATTCCACTAATAATTGTCTGAGCAGTATCTTCGTCCTGCCTAACCTGAAATGTGGGATCTTCTTCTGCAAGTTTTATTAATGCCTCTGTTAATTTGTCCTGATCAACCTGCGTTTTGGGTTCAATAGAGACAGAAACGACCGGTTCCGGGAATGACATACTTTCCAAAACCAAGGGATGTTTCGGGTCACAGAGAGTATCGCCAGTAGTAGTTTTCCGTAAACCAATGACAGCAACGATATCACCGGCATAAGCCACCTTGATATCTTCGCGCTTATTGGAGTGCATCCTAAGCAGACGGGCAACTCTCTCTTTGATACCTGCATTTGGGTTTAACAAATAAGAACCAGCCTTAATCTGCCCTGAATAAACTCGGACATAAGTCAAGCGACCTACATAAGGATCTGTAATAATTTTAAAAGCTAAAGCACAGGTGGGTTCATCAATATTGGCATTACGTATTACTATCTTTTCAGAATTATCTATCAAATGACCTTCAATAGAAGGTTTGTCCAGAGGAGAAGGAAGAAAATCGACTACCGCATCAAGTAATTTCTGAATTCCTTTGTTTTTAAATGACGACCCGCAAAGAACAGGCACCATTCTTGACTCAATCGTAGCTTTTCTGACAGCAACCATAACTTCGACAGGATCAAGAGGTTCATCATGCAAAAACTGTTCGAGAAGGTGATCGTCAGTATCGGCCACCGCTTCGAGCAATTTTTCACGATACTCATTCGCCATTGGAATCATATCCTCAGGGACATCCAAATCATCATAAGTTGTTCCCGCAGAGTCTTCATGAAAAACACGGAATTTCATAGTCATAAGATCAATAATTCCGCGGAACATCTCCCCTTCACCGGCTGGTACATTAATGGCCACACAATTGGAAGCAAATCGTTCATTCATTGTATTCAAAGCAAGATTAAAATTTGCGCCGGTTCTATCCATCTTATTAATATAAGCTATTCTGGGAACCTGATACTTATCAGCTTGTCGCCAGACTGTTTCCGATTGTGGTTCAACACCTCCAACAGCACAGAACAGAGCAACAGCTCCATCAAGCACTCTCAAAGACCGCTCAACCTCTACTGTAAAATCAACGTGTCCGGGAGTATCAATAATATTGATCGTATGATCACGCCAGAAACAAGTAGTAGCAGCTGAAGTGATAGTGATACCACGCTCTTTTTCCTGCTCCATCCAGTCCATAGTAGCCGCACCATCATGCACTTCCCCCATCCGGTGAGTCTTTCCGGTATAGAAAAGAATCCTCTCCGTAGTAGTGGTTTTCCCGGCATCGATATGCGCCATAATTCCAATATTTCGTACTTGCTTTAAATTCATGACTTAGACAAAAAAATTCCCTGATACTCACATTTATAATTAAAAACTTCAGTAAATCAGGGGTGGGTTACCTCCTCTTAAAAAAGAAGAAAGTAGCGATAATTATTATATCTTACCACCGCCACAAAACTGTCTGTTTCAAACCTTTATCCTTTGTTAAATAAATTACAGTTTCCTGAATTCATAGAATAACAAGATTGCAACTACCACTTAAAGTGTGCAAAAGCCTTGTTGGCCTCTGCCATCTTGTGAGTATCCTCCTTCTTCTTTATTGATGCTCCTTCATTGTTTGCAGCTGCTAGCAGTTCAGCGGCAAGCTTTTCGGCCATCGTTTTGCCATTCCGCGCCTTGGTGTATAAGATTACCCATCTTATTGCTAAAGCAGTTCGTCTATCCGGTCGGACTTCAACCGGAACCTGATAAGTGGCACCGCCAACTCGACGGGAACGAACTTCAAGAACAGGTTTAACATTATTTATAGATTTGCGAAACAGCTCCAAACCACTTTCGCCTGATTTCTTCTCCACCGTATCCAAAGCATCATAGAGAATCCGTTCAGCAGTGGAACGCTTACCATTTTTCATCAAACAGGAAACAAACTGAGTAACCAGTTTATCTTTAAATTTGTAATCAACTATAACGGGCTTTTTTTGAGCACTATAACGTCTTGACATTCTCTATTAGTTTCCTACGCTTTGGGTTTCTTAGTTCCATACTTGGATCGTGAACGTTTGCGATCAGCCACACCAGATGTATCCATTGTACCACGAATAATGTGATAGCGGACACCCGGCAAATCCTTAACACGACCGCCGCGAATCATCACAATCGAGTGTTCCTGAAGATTATGCCCTTCACCGGGGATGTAAGCAGTTACTTCCATTTTATTTGTCAATCGCACCCTGGCTACTTTACGTAAAGCTGAATTCGGCTTCTTTGGTGTAGAAGTATACACACGTGTACAAACACCTCTCTTTTGAGGACAGGCACCCATAGCCGGGGTATTTGTTTTTTCCAGGATCCGCTTTCTTCCCTTGCGAATCAATTGATTTATCGTCGGCACATTATCTCCTATTTACCTATTGCCAATAATCGAACATAGAACGGCAAATTTAACCTTAAATTCTGATCTGTCAAGAGTTTTTATTAAAAATATCAACTACTTTTTGAGAAGAATCCCCTTCGGACGCTTCCGAGACAGATAATTCCTCTTCCGGTTCCACTTCTTCTTCAGGAATGACTTCCATATTCTTATATTTATCTATACCAGTACCGGCCGGAATCAAATGGCCGATAATTACATTCTCTTTCAGGCCCAATAAATAGTCCACTTTTCCGGAGATTGCAGCTTCAGTAAGAACTTTTGTAGTCTCTTGGAACGAAGCAGCAGAGATGAAACTTTCGGTGGATAAAGAAGCTCTGGTAATACCAAGCAACATAGGTCGAGAAGTTGCAGGTTCTCCGCCTTCAGCTATAACCCTATCATTTTCATCAGAGAACTTAAGCTTATCAACTTTTTCACCTTCAAGGAAGTTGGTGTCACCAATAGTTTCAATTTGCACCTTCTGCATCATTTGTCGGACAATTACCTCAATGTGTTTATCATTGATCTTAACACCCTGTAAGCGATAAACTTCCTGAATTTCATTCACCAGATAGGACTGAGCTTCATATACACCTAAAATATCCAGAATATCATGAGGGTCAATCGCTCCTTCACAGAGGCGGTCGCCCGCTCTAACCATATCACCGGAATGAACCATCAAATGTTTACCATGAGGTACGAGATAATCTCTTGTTTCATCCAATTCACTATTAACAATAATCTGTTGCTGACCGCGAACTATCTTGCCAAATTCAATTTCACCGTCAATCTCGGTAACTACCGCAGGATCACTTGGACGACGAGCTTCAAATAACTCGGCAACACGAGGTAAACCACCGGTAATATCACGTGATTTTGAGATGACACGAGGCATTTTGACAAGTATATCACCAGGAGCAATATCCTGTCCGTCAGTTACCTGCAACTGGGCATCGGTCGGGATACGATAACTACCGACAGTTTTGCCGCTGGCTGATTTAATTATTATTGTTGGGAAAATGGTTTTATCTTTTGTGTCAATAATAATTGACTGTATCAAACCGGTTTGTTCATCGTGAGCTTCACGGAACGAAACATCTTTGATAATATCCTTAAACTCGATTTTACCATTTTTCTCTGATAAAATTGTACCGGTATAAGGATCCCATTCAAATATAAGATCACCCTTCTTTACTTTCTGACCATCTTTTACGGATAGATTAGCCCCATAGGGAACGTTAAGACGAGTTCTGACACGATCCTTATCATCCAAAACATGAATCTCGCCAACCCCTTCACGACTGACAACCATAGTCTTGCCCTCTTTTTTGGTGAGAGCTTTAATATCATTAAATTTAACAACACCATCATATTTAGATTCTACCTGAGACTGCTCAGCAATACGAGCAGCAGTACCACCAATATGAAAAGTTCTAAGTGTCAGCTGGGTACCCGGTTCACCAATTGACTGGGCGGCAATAACTCCAACCGCCTCCCCAATATGCACCATTTTCATGGTAGCCAGGTTTCGACTATAACATTTGGCACAAACACCAAATTTGGATTCACATGTTAATACTGATCTAATATTGACCGTTTCCACTCCGGCCTCTTCGATAGCAGCTGCATCCTTCTCTTCAATCGGGTCACCGGCAGAGATAATCTTCTCTTCAGAAATCGGGTCATACACATCTTCAAGCGATACCCTTCCAAGAATACGATCGCTGAGTGATTCAATAACCTCTTCACCCTCTTTAATAGCTGAAACTTCAAGTCCGAGAATAGTACCGCAGTCAATTTCACGGATAATCACGTCCTGAGATACATCAACCAAACGACGGGTTAGATAACCGGCATCAGCAGTCTTTAAGGCTGTATCGGCCAATCCCTTACGAGCACCATGAGTTGAGATAAAGTATTCCTGTACAGTTAAACCTTCGCGGAAATTCGAAGTAATCGGGTTTTCAATAATTTCACCAACACCACCGGTAATTTTCTTCTGTGGTTTAGCCATTAAACCACGCATACCAGCCAACTGACGAATCTGTTCACGAGATCCACGAGCACCAGAATCAGCCATCATATAAACGGGGTTAAAGCCCTGGTCCTCCAGAGAAAGATTATCAAACATAACAGTTGCAACATCTGCAGTAGTTCTGGTCCAAGTATCAATAACCTGGTTATATCTTTCACCATTAGTAATTACACCGCGCTCATACTGTTTCTTAATTTTAGCTACTTCAGTTTCGGCCTTTTTTATAAGAGCTCCTTTTTCTTTGGGAACAACCAAATCATCAATAGAAACTGTAATACCAGCCTTTGTTGCATATTCAAATCCGGTACGTTTTAACTTATCAAGAAATTCTACAGTCGTTGACTGACCATACAACCAGTATGTTTTAGCAACAATTTCTTCAAGTTTTTTGCGATTGGTCGCCGCGTCAATGTAAGGAAGTCCTTCAGGAACAATACTATTAAATATCAATTGTCCTGGAGTAGTCTTGATAGTTCCATGGTCCATTCTTACATCAATAAGAGAATGCAATTCCAGATTACCGGAGTCATAAGCCGCAAGAGCTTCTTCCGGAGCGTAGAAAGACATTCCTTCGCCTTTGCAGCCTTCTTTAGACTTAGTCAGGTAGTAACAACCAATAACCATATCCTGTGACGGAACAGCAACCGGGCGACCGGAGGATGGGAGCAATATATTATTGGTAGATAGCATCAGTATTTTCGCTTCAAGCTGGGCTTCAAATGAGAGGGGGACATGAACCGCCATCTGATCACCATCAAAGTCAGCATTAAAAGCAGCACAAACCAATGGATGTAAACGAATAGCTTTTCCCTCAACCAGTACCGGATAGAAAGCTTGAATCCCCAGTCTATGCAAAGTAGGGGCACGGTTAAGCATGATCGGATGATCTTCAATGATCTCTTCGAGAATATCCCAAACTTCAGGGCGTTCATGCTCTACCAGTTTTTTAGCAGACTTAACTGTCTGTACATATCCCTTCTCTTCAAGCTTCATAATGATAAACGGCTTGAACAATTCCAACGCCATGTTCTTGGGAAGACCGCATTGATGCAGTTTTAATTCCGGGCCGACAACAATAACCGAACGACCGGAATAATCAACACGCTTACCCAGCAGGTTCTGGCGAAAACGACCCTGTTTCCCTTTTAAAAGATCTGAAAGAGATTTCAATGGACGCTTGGAATCACCTCGTACCGAGTGAGTACGACGGCCATTATCAAACAGAGCATCAACAGCTTCCTGAAGCATTCTTTTTTCATTGCGGAGAATGACCTCGGGAGCCTGAATATCAATAAGTTTTTTAAGACGATTGTTGCGGTTAATTACACGTCGATACAAATCGTTTAGATCAGAGGTAGCAAAACGTCCGCCTTCCAACGGTACCAGAGGGCGCAGATCAGGTGGAATGACAGGAATTACTTCAAGAACCATCCATTCCGGACGATTATTTGACTGACGGAAAGATTCAACAATACGCAACCGTTTGAGGACATCTTTTTTCCTTTGAACCGATGTTTCGATTTTCGCCTTTGCGCGTAGATCGACAGCCATTTCATCTATATCTTTTCTAGCCAAGATTTCTCGTACCGCTTCGGCACCCATACGGGCATCAAAAGATTTACCGGCTTCTTCAAGCTCGACAAATTCTTCTTCGGTCAGGACATCCCCTTCTTCGTAGGAGGAATTACCCGGATCAATGACAAGATAATTTTCGTAATAGAGAACTCTTTCAAGTTCACGAATTGACAGATTAACAAGATGTCCTATGCGAGATGGCAGCGATTTAAAATACCAGATATGAGATACCGGGACAGCCAACTGAATATGGCCCATTCTTTCCCGTCGTACCTTTGATTGGGTAACTTCAACTCCACAACGATCGCATACAATACCGCGAAAACGAATTCGTTTATATTTTCCGCAGTTACATTCCCAGTCCTTGACCGGTCCGAAGATTCTTTCACAGAACAATCCGTCGCGCTCCGGTTTAAATGAGCGGTAGTTGATTGTTTCCGGCTTCAATACTTCGCCATACGACCATGAGAGGATTGTATCCGGTGAGGCTATTTGAATCTGGATTGCTGCAAATTCTACAGCACCCTTTTTCTGCATCATGGACTTACCTGTCATATCGATCATGGTAATCTCCTATGTTATCAAAACTGTTCATCATTAGATTTTTTTTCATTCCTCCGATGAACTACTTTTCTATCAATTTAACATCTAATCCCAGAGCCTGCAGTTCCTTTATAAGAACATTAAAAGCTTCAGGGTATCCCGGTTCAGGTGAATTTTCACCTTTTACGATGGCTTCATAAACACGGCTTCTTCCGGTCACATCATCAGACTTAACCGTCAGCATTTCCTGCAAAGTATAAGCTGCACCGTAAGCTTCAAGCGCCCAGACTTCCATTTCTCCAAAACGCTGTCCACCAAACTGAGCTTTACCTCCAAGAGGCTGCTGTGTAACCAGTGAATATGGTCCAATTGAACGGGCATGTATCTTATCATCAACCAAATGGGACAACTTAATTACGTAAATATACCCCACGGTGATTTTGTTTTCAAAAGCATCGCCTGTCATTCCGTCATAGAGAATCATCTTGCCATCTTCAGGTAATCCGGCTTTGGCAAGTTTCTCTTTGATCTGCTTAATGGTTGCTCCTTCAAAAACCGGGTTGGCATAATATTCACCCAACTTTTCAGAAGCCCATCCAAGATGCGTCTCAAGGATTTGACCGATATTCATACGAGATGGTACACCAAGTGGGTTCAGAACGACTTTCACCGGGGTTCCATCAGCCATATAAGGCATATCTTCTACCGGAACCAAGCGAGATACGACACCTTTATTACCGTGCCGCCCAGCCATCTTATCACCCACAGAAATTTTACGTCTGATAGCAATAGTCACTTTAACTAATTGCTTGACACCCGGAGATAATTCCGCTCCGCGAATAATCTTATCAATTTCGATTTCCATTTGAAGTTTCTTCTTTGAAAGAATCCCGGCTGCTTCTTCTATAATAGAATTCACATGTTTGCTAATGTTTTCTTCTTTACAGAAACCTTCCGGTGCAATAGCATTTTCAAAATCGAAATCGTCAAAGAAATCCTGTTTAAATTTATGTCCGGCTCTAACAAGAATACTATTATCCAGAGACGATCTAAGAGTCTGAGATGTCTGTCCATCCAGTAGATCACCCAGTTTCTGATTCCTGAGAGTAACAATTTCATTTATCTGCTTATTATAAATCTTCTTTATCTCAGCAACTTCAGTCTTTTCCTGCCTCTTGGCATCATCGGTTCGTTCTTTACGACTAAAAAGCTGAGTCTTAATTACAATACCCTTCATTCCCGGTGGCGCTTTAAGAGAAGCATCTCTAACATCTCCGGCCTTTTCACCGAATATTGCTCTAAGAAGTCGCTCTTCAGGAGAGAGTTCTGTTTCACCTTTGGGAGTAACCTTGCCAACAAGTATATCGCCTGCTTCTACTTCTGCCCCTTCACGAACAATCCCCATCTCATCCAGATTAAGCAACGCTTCCTCTGAAACATTGGGGATTTCACGAGTTATCTCTTCCGAACCACGCTTAGTATCACGAACCTGAAGGTCGTATTCTTCCACGTGAATAGATGTAAAGATATCATCGTGGATCAATTCTTCGGAGAGAATGATAGCATCCTCAAAGTTATATCCACGCCAGGGCATAAAAGCAACAAGAGCGTTATAGCCAAGGGCTAATTCACCACGATCAACAGCAGGACCATCAGCAATTGGCTGTCCAGCCGTAATCTGATCACCCATTTCAATCACCGGATGATAATTAATACAAGTATCCTGGTTGGATCGGCGGTACTTGGTAAGATTATATTGATCATTCTCAATCCAGCCAAGTTTACCAATCTGTTGTCGGACTGTCGGACGAATTACAATTTTATTTGAATCAACATAAATAACTTCACCAGCCCGGGTAGCTTTCATAACGGCTCCGGTATCCTCGGCCACTTTGCGCTCCATCCCGGTTCCCACATAAGGAGCCTCTGTAACCAACAAAGGAACAGCCTGGCGTTGCATATTAGAACCCATTAACGCACGGTTGGCATCATCGTGCTCAAGGAATGGAATCAATGAAGCTGCAACTGAAACAATTTGTCGCGGTGAAACATCCATATATACCACATCTTTAACATCAACAAGAGGATAATCAGAACGACGACGAGCAATAACATGATCATTATCAAATTTACCGGTTTTTTCATTAAATGGTTCATCGCACTGAGCAATAAAGTAGCGGTCTTCCTGATCCGCAGAGAGGTAATCAACTTTATTAGTAACCTTCCCCTTCACTACTTTACGATAAGGTGTCTCAAGAAAACCATATTTATTGATTTTTGCAAATGTTGCAAGCGAGGTAATCAAGCCGATATTCGGACCTTCAGGAGTTTCAATCGGGCACATCCGACCGTAATGAGTATGATGAACATCGCGCACTTCAAACCCAGCTCTTTCACGAGTCAGACCACCTGGTCCAAGTGCCGAAAGACGTCTTTTGTGAGTCAATTCTGAAAGAGGATTGGTCTGATCCATAAACTGAGACAACTGCGAAGAACCGAAAAACGTTTCAATTACCGTTGAGACAGTCCTGGCGTTCACCAAAAGCTGCGGTGTTACATTTTCCTGATCTTTAAGAGAGAGACGCTCACGTATAGTACGTGCAACGCGAGACAATCCAACCGAGAAAAGATTGGACATCAATTCACCTACCGTACGAGCTCTGCGGTTGCCAAGATGATCAATATCATCTGTAAAACCCTGGTCATTAACCAGTCCGATAAGATATTTTACAATACAAACAAAGTCTTCGGGGTCAAGAGTAGTTTTATCCAGAGGAATATCAAGCCGCATACGCTGATTGATCATATACCGGCCAACTTCACCGAGATCATAACGTTTATTATTGAAGAAGAATTTCTCCAGCAGGGATTCTGCCATTTCAAGTGTCGGCGGTTCACCCGGACGGATTAAAGAATAGATTTTAGACAGTGCTTCTTCGCGGGACTTGGTAGTGTCTTTGCGCATTGTATTTAAAATGACAAACACTTCTCTTTTATTAACATCCGGAGAAATAATTTTGATGCTTTTATATCCGGCATCAATCATTTTTTTCATTGTAGCTTCAACCAGAGGTTCGCCTGGTGAGTATAGAATTTCGCCGGTTTCTTTATCTATTAAATTTTCAGCTAAAACTGACTTTTCCAATTCAGAGGGGTCTTTTTTGGTCAAATTGACTTTGGTTGTTTTATAAAAAAGTTTAATCAAATCGTCGTCGGTGGAATAACCAATGGCACGCAGAAGAGTAGTGGCAGGCATCTTCCTTCTGGAATCAATATAAACATACATGACACTATTAATATCTGTTGCAAATTCAACCCATGAACCGCGATAAGGAATAATTCGAGCGGAATTCAGTCTTTTGCCATTAGGATGATATGATTCACCAAAGAAAACCCCGGGGCTGCGATGGAGCTGGCTAACGATTACTCGCTCTGCCCCATTAATAACAAATGTACCCCATTGGGTAACAATTGGCAGTTCACCCAGATAAACATCCTGTTCGATGATATCCTTAACATCCTTCTTATCTTTATCCCCTTCCCCTTCTCTGGCAATCAGGCGCATTGTAACGCGCAACGGGGCAGCATAAGACATATTTCTGGCACGGCATTCTTCAATTGAATATCTGGATGGTCCCAAGTGGTAACCAATATACTCCAGAGAATAATTATCATGAATATCCGCAATAGGGAAAATATCCGTAAAAATTTGGTGTAACCCCTGCATCTTACGTTTATCCATAGGGACATCCGGTTGCAGGAATTCCCTGTAAGATTGGAGTTGTACTTCTAATAAATTTGGCATTTCGGTTGCATCAACGTGCAATCCAAAACTTTTCCGATCTACCATTGCTGTACGGGCCAAGGCATTACCCTCCTATATAAAATAACGAAAGCCCACCGTATAGAACCTCAACATCATGTCGGGTCATAACATGGGCAAAAGCAATGTACGGTTGCGGTGATCCTGTCATCTATTTCATTCTCTCCCGACATATTGATTTAAGGGAGCAAATTCTTGTCATCAGTTCACCAGCCGTCAAAACAGGCTTGGGAATTCAGTATGTCAGTAACGATACTTATTTTAGAACCCGTCGGAACATATTAAGTTCCAGACGGGTATGTTTTTTTTAAAGCTTACTTGATATCTACGATAGCGCCAACTTCTTCGAGTTGTTCTTTAGCTTTTTCACATTCTTCTTTCGATAAACCTTCTTTGACTTTGCAAGGAGCAGATTCCACGAGTTCCTTTGCTTCCTTAAGACCTAAAGAGGTAAGTACGCGAACAACTTTAATAACCTGGATTTTCTTATCACCCACTCCAGTAAGAACTACATCAAATTCAGTTTGTACTTCTTCGGTTGCAGCAGCACCACCACCGGTGCCAGCCATCATTGCTACCGGAGCGGCAGCTGTAACGCCAAATTTATCCTGAATTGCTTTGGATAAATCAGCGAGATCCATTGCACTTAATTCTGCAATTTTGTCGACAATTTCTTCAATAACTGGGTTCGACACTTTTGGTTCCTCACATCTATTAAAATTACTATTTCAAATATTCTATATATTATGGTCAGCATAACCTCAAACGGCGGGAAACCGTCCAGAAGCATGAGGCTGCATCACAATTAAACTCCCATTAAAACTTAAGCCTCATTCTTTCTTTTATCAGCGAGAGCATCGACTGAACCAATTAAATCTCTAAAGAAACCATCAAGAGACCCGACAAGCTCGGAGAAGGGAGCTTCAACCGCCGCAACAACCCTTGATAGCAATTGATCTTTCGGCGGGAGGTCTGCTAATTTACCAATTTCTTCAGCAGAGTATTGAGTTTTATCTACAACAAAAACTTTCATGCGAGGTAACTCACGCTTCTTGAAAGAATCGTTGAGAATCTTTGCAGCAACAGCCGGATCATCGCTGGTAAAAGCGATCGCTGTCGGACCTATTAAAAATTCATCAAGTCCTTCTACACCGGCTTCTTTGGCACCAAGCATTAACAAAGTATTCTTGGCTACCAGAAATTTCACATTATTTTCTCTGAGGTCTTTTCTAAGAACAGTCATATCAGCGACATTCAAACCATGATAATCGGTTACGAATAAGGAGTCGGATCCTTCAAACAGTTCTTTTAATTTACTGACCGCAGCAATTTTCGCCTCGTTTGGCATCTTACGATCTCCTCTTCGTTACTTCTTCAACTCAGCTAAAAGCTGAGGGTGATCAAGTTTAAACCCCGGACTCATTGTAGCACTAATAGCAAAACCTAAAATATATGCCCCTTTAGCAGCGTTAGGTTTAGCCGCCAGAATCGCCTTCAGGAAAGTATATACATTTTCACTAATTTGATTGGCTTCAAATGAGAGTTTGCCAATCGAACAAGCAATATTTGCCTGTTTATCAACACGGAATTCGATACGACCCGCTTTAAGCTCATTAATAGCTTTAGCGAGATCCATAGTTACTGTTCCGGTTTTGGGATTCGGCATCAATCCACGCGGTCCCAGCAACTTACCTAACGGCCCCAGTACTCTCATCATATCCGGAGTAGCTACAGTAACATCAAAATCCAGGAATCCGCCTTTGATTTTTTCAGCCAGATCTTCGGCCCCGACAATATCGGCACCGGCTTTTTTTGCCTCTTCAGCTTTTTCACCCTGAGCAAAAACTGCCACCCGAATCTTTTTTCCGGTTCCATGCGGTAGTGATACAGTTCCGCGAACCATCTGATCAGCATGTTTTGGATTAACACCCAAACGAATTGCTATTTCAACTGATTCGTCAAACTTCACGTAGGAGTTTTCTTTTAAAGTTGCTATCGCTTCATCAAGGCTATACCTCTTAGAGCGATCAACTTTAGCATGATACTCCGTAAATTTCTTTGATCTTTTCATATCCTCAATTCTCCCTGAACATCGCTTTCGCGTAACAGGTATTAACGAATGTTTAGTTTCTATTTACTAGCTACTTCGATTCCCATCGAGCGAGCAGTTCCTTCAACTATTTTCATTGCCATTTCAACAGTGCCGGCATTTAAATCTACCATCTTCTGTTCGGCAATCTTGCGAACCTGATCTTTGGATACAATCCCAACTTTATCTTTATTGGGTACCGAAGATCCTTTTTTCACCTTGGCAGCTATCCTTAACAGCGTTGAAGCTGGCGGTGTTTTTGTAATAAAAGAAAAAGACTTGTCTGTATAAACCGTTATAACAACAGGTGTTAAGATGCCTTTTCCATCCTGAGTTCGGGCATTGAAGGCTTTACAGAATTCCATAATATTAACACCGCGCTGACCCAATGCGGGACCAACCGGCGGAGCAGGATTTGCCTTTCCGGCAGGAATCTGCAGTTTAATCATGCCATCTACTTTTTTAGCCACGAGCTAATTCTCTCCAATATCAATCAAATTATTTCTTTACCAATTCAACCTGAAGAAAATCTAATTCCACAGGTGTCGGTCTTCCAAAAATCGAGACCATAACTTTAACTTTCCGACGTTCCATATTAACTTCGCTGACAGTACCTGAGAAATCTGCAAAAGGACCATCACTAACTTTAACCGGATCACCGGCTTGGAACGGAATATCGCCTACTTCTTCAGTACGGCTTTTGTTTATCTGACCAACAATTCGAGTCACTTCTTTCTCTCGAAGCGGACTTGGCTTGCCGCCACTACCAACAAAATTCGTAATGCCGGGAGTGGAAACCACTAAATCCTGAGTAACCTTATCAAGATCCATTTCAACCAACAGATAACTGGGAAGGAACTTACGGGTAGAAGTTGATCTTTTACCACCCTTCATTTCGGTTACTTCTTCTGTAGGAACCAGAATTTGGCCAAATTTACTTTCCTGACCGGTATTAATAATAGCCGATTCCAGGTATCTTTTTGCCTTTTGTTCATGCCCGGAAAAAGTATGAACGACATACCATTGCATTGTCATTTCCACCTTAACCTCCGAGACCACTCCCAAACAGAGCCTGCACCCCAAATCCAAGAATGCGATCGACAATACCAATAAATATTGCAATCACCAAAGAAACAACAATCACAACAATAGTTGATCCTATCAATTCATCCTTGGTAGGCCAGGTGACCTTTCTCAACTCAGCAACAACTTCCTTGAGAAATCTCTTAATTTTTTCCAAAACATTCACCTGTCATTATAAATGCAGGCCAGGGAGGAATTGAACCCCCAACAACCGGTTTTGGAGACCGGTGCTCTGCCAATTGAGCTACTGGCCTGTAATTCTTATTACTATCTCGTCTCCTTATGAGGAGTATGTTTATCACAGAACGGACAATATTTCTTAAACTCTACCCGTTCCGGATGTAATCTTTTATTCTTTTTAGTCGTGTAGTTACGTCGCTTGCAACTTCCACATGCTAAAATGACTCGATCTCTCGCCATTTCAATTTACCAGCTTTCCGCTATCTATCCTTATTCAATAACCTCTGAGATAACGCCGGCACCGACGGTGCGGCCACCTTCTCGAATTGCAAATCGCAACTCTTTCTCCATAGCGATCGGAGTTATCAACTCAATTGACATCGCTACGTTATCTCCGGGCATTACCATTTCTATATTATCTGGAAGTGTCGCTACACCCGTTAC
>DAOWMZ010000291.1 GCA_030642845.1 Candidatus Zixiibacteriota bacterium | reverse complement strand
TTTGACCTTAAAGTGGAATCAGGAATATTTGGTGCTAAAATGGATTTAAGATTTAACAATAACGGTCCGGTAACAATACTGCTTGAACATGATGAATAATCAATTAAAGCTCTTATCAAACAGACGAGAAATTGTTCTTGGATCAGGTTCTCCCCGACGGGTATCTCTCCTGACAGAGATGGGGATAAAGTTTACTCAAATAATCCCTGACATTGAAGAATATGGGATAGGCAATGAGAGTCCATATCAGTATGCTCTTGACTTGTCGGAACTTAAGGGACGATGGGTTGCGGAAAGGATTAAACCGGGACAACTGGCCATCAGTTGTGATACAATAGTTGTTCTTGATAATCAGGTATTGGGGAAACCTCAGAATAAAGAAGAAGCTTTTGAAATCCTATCGCTTCTATCAGGTAACAATCATGTTGTTTGTACTGCTGCTGCTTTTGTTGATGCAAATGGTATCCTATCATCCGGTTTTGAAACCACTGATGTTTTCTTTAACCCGGTCACCCCGGAACAGATATATGATTACATCGAAACCGGAGAGCCTATGGACAAGGCCGGAGCCTATAGAATACAAGGAATGGGGGCCTTTTTAGTTGACAGAATCAAGGGAAATCTGGATAATGTGATCGGCTTGCCATCCCGGCTTTTGGAGGAGCTTGCCGAGAAGATCAACCAGGTATTGGAGTAACTATAAGTACTTAATTATGAGTGAATTAGAGATTAAAATTGGAGCACTGCTTAAACTCGAAAGAGAGCGCCTGCAGATAAATCTTACTGATCTTTCCGAAGAGCTCCGTATCACCGAAGCTAATCTGATAAATATTGAAAAAGGGGAAATTGAAGAACTCCCTTCGGAAATATATTTCGGTCTGTTTGCCAAATCATATGCCGAAGCTTTAAAGATCGATTATGCGGCAACGGTAGATGCTATTAAGGCTGATATTGAGCAGGCGGAGGAAGTTGCTCCCCCTAAAAAAGATGACAAGAAGAAACCAAAAAAAGCTGATGATAAAACTGACGAGGAAAGTAAAAAGCCATCTCTCTTACTAAAAAATCCCACTTATCGTAAAATTATTTACATAGTTACCATTGCTATTCTGCTTGTAGGCGGGTATTTTGTCGTTAGTCAACTGATAAAAGATATGCAGGCGGATACTTCAATGTCTGCTGATTCAAATCAGACTGAACAAATAACTGAAGAACCATCCGGCGAAAGTACTGATTCTAAGTATGCTCACTATGACTGGAATGTTCCTCAGTACAAGAAACCAGAGGATTTAAAACTACTGCTGACAGCACGTGCTGAGAGCTGGGCGACAATCTTTGCGGATGGAGATACGGCTTTGTTTAGGAATTTAGTTCCGGGAAGAACATATGAAATCACAGCAAAATACCGCCTGACATTGTCGATAGCGGTTCCCAGGGTTGTTGATATTGATCTAAATGGCACAAGAATAAAACCGGTATTACCTGAAACAGGAAGAATTTCACGAGTTAGGATTACTCAGATTAATGTTGATTCATTTATTAATCCGGAGCAATTTAACAGCGCCATCATAAACCAGGAAACCAATCCCGAACCGGAGAAAATTGAAATAAAACCTGTAAAAGATATTATACAACCTATAGAAGAAAATAAAGAACCTGTTATTGAAATCATACAGCCTGTAGAAGGTAATTACAAACCTGTTGAAGATACTACTGCTGATAGCGAGTAATTATAATGAGTATGAGAGATTTTGTAGCCAAATTCAAGATAGACAATCTTAAGAGAAAGATGGTTCCATCGGCTTTTGAATTCCCGGCTGCTTTACGATCTCCAAAAAATATTCTTGTCTGTCTGCCCGGCGAACTAAGAGAATTAACCATAGTAAAACAGTTCCTCCCGGAGATAACGGATTTATTTAAACCGGCATCTATTACTCTGCTGACAATGCCGTGTTTAAAAATATCCGATATATTCCCTCGCAAGGGATTTACTATACTGTCTCCCACCAGCGATCAACTAACCTGGTCGGGAATAGCAAAAAAAAGATATCTGGAATCTTTGCGGAAAGAGGATTTTGATCTTCTTCTGGATCTGAACCTGAGCACATCACCATTTACATCAAGTATTCTGCTGAACTTTCCCAAAGCGATACGTATAGGCCGGGGAAATCACCTGGGTCAACCATTCTATAATCTGGAAATAAAAACCCGGTATCTTCGTGATGAGCGAAACATCTATCGTTCTTTAATTGAAACATTGAAAATCCTTAAAGAAGGCAAAAAGCAGTCTGCTGATAGTCATCAGAATTAATAATTGGAGGCATAGTGTATCTTAAGCGACTGGACATAATTGGATTTAAATCATTTGCAAATAAAACTGCGATTAAATTTTCAAAAGGCATAACTGCGGTTGTTGGTCCCAATGGCTGTGGTAAAACAAATATTCTTGATGCTCTTCGATGGGTTCTGGGAGAACAGCGGACATCGCTTCTTCGCGGAAACAAGATGGAAGAGATTATTTTTAATGGAACCAGTAATGTCAAACCACTGGGGATGGCTGAAGCTACTCTTACTCTTGTCAATAACCGCGGGGTACTCCCTACCGAATATAACGAAGTACAGATTACTCGCCGTTTGTTCAGAAGCGGAGAATCAGAATATCTTCTTAACAAAATCCCCTGTCGCCTGAAAGATATCGCCGAACTTTTTTATGATACCGGAGTCGGAGCCAGGTCATATTCTGTAATTCAACAGGAAATGATCGACGCTGTAATATCAGACAAAGCCGAAGAACGCCGGTTCCTGTTTGAAGAAGCAGCCGGAATCACAAAATATAAACAGCGTAAAAAAGCGGCTCTTAGAAAATTAGAAGCAACCGAAGGCGATTTCCTCCGCTTAAAGGATATTTATTCAGAGGTCCAAACACAGGTACGCTCACTAAAACGACAGTATAAAAAAGCGGAGCGCTATCAAGAAGTCGCTGATGAAATCAAACATTGGGAACTGCATCTCAGTTCAAAACGCATCAACGAAATTGAGAAAGAGAAAAGAGAAATAAAAGCTCGCCTTGAATCTCTGACTGACAAAATCTCAGAAAAAGAGACAACAATCAACAGCCTCTCTTCCCGACTTGAAACCGAACGCAATCGACAAATTGATTTGGAACAGGAACTTACAAAAGTAAATAGCCAGGCTTTTGATTTTACAGAACAAGCCCACTCAATGGAAAATAAAATATCTGTTCTGACAGAGAAACGTTCCAACGCCAGCACTCTATGTGAACGAAATGAAAATGACATCAAAGCTCTTCAAGAGAGAGCTATAATCTTAGGTGAACAAACTCTTGAGACCGAGGAGCTTCAAAAGCAACAGGGAACTGAGTCTATTGACCTAAATGAAAATCTAAAAACAGCTCAGGAAACACAAGCTCAAGCTGATAAAAATCTTTTGGAGGTACGTTCTACAAAAGAGAATGAGAACCGCCAGTTATTGGAGCTTGAAAGCAAACTTTCTTCCGGCAAAACCGAAGAAGTGAATCTCAAAGAACAGGAAAATGAACTATCCGATCTGACAATAAAAT
>DAOWMZ010000107.1 GCA_030642845.1 Candidatus Zixiibacteriota bacterium | reverse complement strand
TCATTGCCCGCTCTATAACGTTGCGAAGTTCCCTGACATTTCCCGGCCAATCATACTGTTTAAAAAGATCAAGAACATCTGCAGATAATTTCTGGTCGTGGTAGTTGCTTGATCTGATGAAAAATTCGGCTAACTGCTTCAGGTCATCTTTTCGATCGGATAGATTTGGCATCTCAATAGGGAAGACGTTCAATCGGAAATAAAGATCTTCCCTGAAAGTTCTCTTATCAATTTTGGCTTTCAAATCTCTATTAGTAGCAGCAATAACTCTGATATCAATTTCAATATTATCTACGCCACCAACACGAATAAATTTCTTCTCTTCAAGGACGCGTAAAAGTTTTGACTGTAAACCGGTGGACATTTCACCGATTTCATCAAGAAAAATAGTCCCTGTATTAGCCAGTTCAAACCGTCCTCTTTTTTGAGCAACAGCTCCGGTGAAGGCTCCTTTTTCATGGCCGAATATTTCAGATTCTAATAGCGATTCAGTAAGGGCGGAGCAGTTAACTGCAATAAATGGTTTATCAGCTCTGGTGGAGAGATCATGAAGCATACGGGCTGCTACCTCTTTGCCCGTTCCTGAACGACCGGTGAGTAATACAGTGGCATCACTGGGGGCTACTTTGATAATAAGTTGTTTTACTTTTTCAGCGGGTGGAGAATCCCCTATAAAAGTCGATCCGGTTTGACTGTTTATTTCCTGTTGATAATGTTTAGACAATGATTCTGTTTGCTGTTTTTTCAATATTTCATCTACCAGAATTATTAATTCTTCGAGTGAGAATGGTTTGAGAATGTAATCGGATGCCCCTTTTTTCATAGCTTCAACAGCATTTTCAATACTCCCGAAGGCAGTCATCATTATAACGGCAGTGTTTTCCTTTTCTATTGCTTTCTCAAGAATTGTCATTCCGGAAATCACCGGCATAGAAAGATCTGTAATCACAATATCAAAAGAGTGTTTTTTAATCAGCTCAAGAGCTTCAGCAGGTTTAACCGTAGTGGTTACCTGATGCTTGTAATCTTCAAGCTCTCCGCAAATAAGGGAGGTCATTTTGGGTTCATCATCTACTACTAAAATATTAGCCATATTATTATATCGGTTTTTGGGGCAGTACTATAGCTACCTCGGTTTTTTCTCCAGGTTGGGAAACAATTGATATTTTTCCATTCATCTCATCTATGATTTTTTTACACAAATACAGACCAAGTCCGGTGCCGGAAGTTTTGGTAGAATAGAAAGGTTCAAAAATATGTTTAATAATAGCTTTGGGAATACCGGGACCATAGTCAATAACTTTAATAATTATTTTATCATTAGCAGAATCAATATTAACACCGATTTTTATTTCCTTATTTCCGTTTTTACAGGCTTCAACACCATTGATCAATAGATTGAGAAGAACCTGCCTTAAAGCACTTCGATAATTATTGATTATTAATTCAGGCGGATATTCCACATCAATCCACTTTATTTTATCAGAAGAATATTTCTCCTGTAAATGCTTTTTCAGATTTAAGATCAATTCCTGTATATTTATTGATTCAGGTGAATTTGTAGAAATAAAAGTGGCTCCGCCACCTTTGTCACTGCTGCCTGAGTGGGCAAAGTTTAAATATCCGGATACAATTTCATTAAGGCGGTCGATCTCTTCAATAATAAAATCAGACTCGGTACTTTTTTCTTTTTTGCGTAGTCTTTCCGCTGAAGCCCTGATAATCATGAGAGGATTTTTTATTTCATGGGAGACAATCGAAACCATCTGTCCGAGATAGGTCTGTGTTTCGTTAAGGAAAAGATGCCTTTGGAGGTGATTAATTCTGCGCTGGACAATCAAGAATATAATTCCCAGAATTATTCCGCCTAATAATGAGAGGAGAGAGGCATAAAGCAGGTTTTGTTTTAAATCAGCCAATGAGTTAAAATAACCGACACTCGCTTCCACCCCCAATACAGCAGTAATAAAACCTTCGCTGTTATAAAGCGGAGTAAAGGCAGATTTAAGATAGATTTCACCGGTTTGATATGTTGCGGTAGCTATTGTTTTGGCTGCAGATCCAAAAAAGATCGAGTCTATATATACTCCATTCAGACTTCCGAGAAAATAGACACTGTCATTTTCCAATAGAGTGGTCATAAGATAATAGTAATTGGCATCCAAAATAAAAATCTCACTAAGTGAGTCATTGATTCGGATTTGATCAAGTGTTGAGAATATGACTGCATAGGCTTCAAGATCACCATCCAGGAGTTCGTCTAATTTATCGGAATGAATGGTGATTGCTGATGTTCTGGCAATAGATGTCATTCGCATGCTAAGTTGCTCGTCCAGAATCTGTTCGGTTCTGCTATAAAACAGCCACCAGGCAATATTTACAATTGATATCAGGACTATTGTGAATAATCCTGCTGTAAATAGTTTTTTTGAGTCGCCAATCATATATGAATTATGTATCCAAAATTCTTTTGCGTCAACTTTAACTACAGGTAAGACAAATGATAAAAATGAAAAGATTAATGGCAGTCTTATTGACATTATCGCATTGTAATATTATAAATAGAAATCCTGATAACTTACCATTATCGGTTCAATGAAAGGGAAAGCAATTGGCAACTTCGAAAGTTACTAAAAGTTACTACAAGATAATTGATTTATGGAAGATAAACGCAGAGAAGCAACAATAAGATTAACAGCCGAAGTAAGCTGTTCCGGTTGAGCTTCCAAATTAGCGCCAAAGGTTTTGGCGGAAGCTTTAAAAATGGTTCCCAAATCAGAACACCCGGATTTATTAGTTGGATTTAACAAAGCGGACGATGCGGGAGTATTTCGAATCAGCGAAGATATGGCTTTGGTACTGACTCTGGATTTTTTCCCACCTATTGTTGATGACCCATATCAGTTTGGCCAAATTGCAGCTGCTAATGCTCTATCTGATGTTTATGCTATGGGTGGAACTCCAATAACAGCTCTTAATATTGTCTGTTTTCCCGAAGGGGTAATGCCTCCGGATATTCTCACCAATGTTTTAAAAGGGGGAAATGATAAAATAGTTGAGGCAGGTGCAGTAGTAGTTGGAGGACATTCTGTAAAGGATAATGAGATCAAATACGGCGTTTCGGTGACCGGGTTGATCAATCCTAAATATGTTATTACCAACGCCGGAGCCAAAGCAGGGGATAGACTGTATCTAACCAAGCCATTAGGTACCGGTATTATTACAACCGGAATCAAAAAAAATGCAGTCAGCAAAGAATTAACAGCGCTCGTGATTGCTCAGATGACACAATTGAATAAAAAAGCGTCTGAGGCTATGACTAACTGCAAAGCTTCAGCAGCAACAGATATTACCGGGTTTGGTTTATTGGGTCATGCCTATGAAATGGCGGCTGCATCAGATGTGTCAATTCGATTCCAATCTGATATTATTCCCATTATGCCCGAAGTTAAAGAACTGGCTGAAAAGGGGATGATTCCGGGGGGATTAAACGCAAACAGAGATTATTTAAAAGATAAGGCAGATATTAAGTCAACTGTTGAGGGTAGTATAATTCCGATATTATTTGATCCCCAGACTTCGGGTGGATTGCTGATAGCAATATCCGAAGATAAGGCAGAGCTTTTCGAACAGGAGGTTCGGGATAAAAAAATCTTTGCCTTGGCAATCGGGGAGGTTCTCACTAAAACGGACTTTAGTATCATCGTGGAGTAGGATACCATAAAATTAATAGAGGGTGATTTAAGAAGCAGATCACAATGGTTTTTCTTTGGTCTGATTGTTGTGGTTTTTATCGGCGGGTTTGTTCTCTGGCAAACAGATCTTGAGTCCGATCCCCCCACCTATTTTTCCGGTATAGGGCAGTCGCTTAGTACCGACCCGGCTCAGTACACTTTTCATGCCCGTAACAAAGTATTATTCGGTGAATTCGATCCCTATGATTATCCCCGATGGACAGTTTACCAGCATTCTTTAACTTCATTTGTAGGTTATCTCTGGTTTTCTATTGCAGGATCGTCCCTGGAAGAATCAAATATGGTGGGTGTCTTTTTATCAATCGGGGCATTGATTTTTATTCTTCTTGGAATCGGAAGGTACCATCGATTCTGGGTTATTCCGGTTGTCGCATTTATGTTTTTAATTAATGTCGTTCTTTTTACTCACGGACGCCTTCCTTATTTGGAAAACGGGTTGTTATTTTATTCAGCCTTACTCTTTTTTATTTACTCTTATTGGGGAGATAAAATATTGGGAGTGATACTTGCCGGGACTATTATTGCTGCCGCCATGTTAACCGGAAAACTATTTGGGATTTTGTTACTACCGGTTTTAATTCTGACCATATATTTTTCAAAATCAACAGACAGGTGGAAACTGATAGGGGCGAGTTTTGGGTCTTTTGTTGTTTCAACTCTGATTATAATATTCCTATTATATGGATCTGATTTTGGTGCGGCAGTAGGGTATTTATCTGAGCAGTCTTTTGGTCTTAGAGGTTTCCCCGAAGGTTTAAAATCTCCATGGGGATTTATTGAGCACTTAATTTCCTATGGTTTTACCAATCATCTGTTTTATCAGAATCCGGATCTGATGCTTTTTCTCACTGTTGGGTGTGAGATGTTTGTTTTTTATAACCTCAGCGAAAAGAGCATATCACCAGTGACAAGATTTTCTGTTTTCTGGTTTATTATATTATTATTGGGATTGATGCCTTTGAATTATTCACCAATTAGATATGCAGTTATAATTATCCCTGCAATCATTATATTCGGCTTTACGATATTTGACTCCAGTTTTAAAACTGTTAAGAGAACAAAGAAAAATCTGGAAAAATGGCATTTTTATATACTGGTGTTAATAACCTGGTTTGCTCTGTTTCATCTTATTGCCAATGTTTTCTATTTTGATGATATGCCCCGACCAATCAGAATGATCACCTGGGGGACACTTCCGATAGCGATTGGCATAGCCTGGATGATGTGGAAATATATTATTAATGGAAAATTCAGGAAAATAAATCTGAACAGAATCTGGATCGTTGCTCTTGTACTGGTTATTTCATCAAGTATTGTTAGCAATTCTTTAAGACTTTATCGTTATCATTATTTAGATAATAATTACAATATTTACGAAGCCAATCAGGATATTGCCGCAATTCTCGGAGAAGAGGCGGTTATTTCCGGTTCATATGGACCGGTTTTTACAGTGGATAATGAACAAAAATCGTTTATCCATCACTTTCAGGTAGCTGAAGTTGATTCTTTGCTTTTTGAAAAAAATCCTATAACGCATCTTGCTATTGATATTTCAAATTACAATGAGGCAATAAAGAACTATCCATTTCTGAAGAAAATGAAAGTTATAACAAAATATTGGATCTGCGATAATGAGGTTGTCTTGTATCGTATATCAGAAATATCTCCCAACCATGATGCTAAAAAATACAGGCCAAGCCTGTTTGAACAGGCTGTTAATTATAGAGCCGTCAATAAGGCTGACAGTGCTCTTAATATTACCCTTCCTTTTTATCAGAGCCACCCGGAATCAAAATCCGCCGGATTATTATTAGCTGATTTATATGTCCAAACCAGCAGAACCAATGAAGCTTATACTATTCTTCTGACAATAGCTGAGAGATTCCCAACCGATTTTTATGTCCAGCTTCATTCGGCTCTTCTTCTGCAAAATATGGCGTATTATCAACAAAGCGAGTCATATTTCCAAATGTCGATGAAGTTTTATGAGCGTTCAGTCAAAGCCAATCGATTTAAAGCTGATTACTGCAAGAAAATCTGGATGGATCTGGACCAGAGACTCCGTTCCGGTCAAAACAAGAAATAAATGGCTGGTAGACGAGGTGAGGCTGTCGGGCACAATAATATAAATAGATAAATAAGTCTTATAATTATTATTTTTGTTGAAACTTTTTTCACAAAATAGTTGTTTAAATAGTATATGTAGTAAATGTCAGAGTTTGACTTATAAATAGAGAAATAAAGGACAGGAGGTCCAGATGGACATTGGATTAGTCTATTCCAGTAAGGATCCCCGCCAAATTGAGGCAAGAGACTTTTTACTCCGATTCATCAAAGAGCGCGGGATTCTGGTACGCTATGAAGAAATGGAAAAACCGGTTAAATCACCAACTTTGATTGTCGATGGCTTTACTTTAAGAGATTTACGCTCCCAACCCAGACATGACAGTACAACCATGTTCCCTGACAAAGGAGACATGACCGAAATGTTAGAGCAACTCTTCTGGGGTGTGTGAGAAATTATTTATAGTAGTATGATTAGCATTCAGAAGGTGCTGGACCACCCCTGAATAGATGATTTATTAAGTAAACTAAATCAGAGACATTTATTCCTTCAATGCAATCTACATTAGCAGATTCAATGAATTCAGGTGGAGAACCACCTCTGAAGAGAAAATCGATAATAAATGTTATATCAGCAATATCTAGACTTCCATCAATATTGACATCACCTTTTCTATGACCATTTAATTGAAAATAATCCTCACCATAAAAATTATTTAAATTGTAATCGTAAAT
>DAOWMZ010000031.1 GCA_030642845.1 Candidatus Zixiibacteriota bacterium | reverse complement strand
TTTAATATAACCTAATTGTTTGAAAATTGAAAGACAAATCGCACCCAAAGCTCTCTGATTGCCGTCATGAATTTTCACTGCAATTCCGACAGGTGGATCAGAAAAAGCAATCCCTTCGATCGATTCGGCTCCAACTTTACTAATCAATTTCCCCTTGAAAGATCGAGATAAATCCAAATCAAGCCGTTTTTCCCCTGAAACCATTTCCGGGTAAGTCGTCATTGCTTCTTTTATTCTCTTAAGAATATCAGCCGTAACCTTACCGGTAGCATCTCCATTCATTATTTTTTTGAAACCAAGAGCCATATTATAGAGCGGCAATGGATAATTCGGGGCACTACAGCCATCTACACCACAATACATTTTTTCTATTGGATACTCACAAAATTCGGACAAAGTCTCTTTAATTAATTGTTGGGTTTTGCTGTCAGGATTGAGATATTCAATAATATCATCGTTTAGATATTTAGCGAGAGCCAAAAAACCTGAATGTTTTCCTGAACAGTTATGACGGACCGGATCTTTATCCTCACCGTTTAGAGGATAATTTTGCTCTATCATCATGCCTAACGGCCAATGACAACCGCATTTTAGATTTTCAGGTTTATTGTCTGCAATTTTGAGATTTTGTGATACTATATCATAATGTTCATCGGAACCGACATGAGAGCCGCACATAATGGCTAATTGTTTTGGTGAAAACTTATAATGATCTGCAGCACCGGAGATAAAAAGCGGCATTATTTGAAATGGTTTAATTGAAGATCGGGTCATAAACGGCTGATAAGGATCGCCCACATAATGAGTTAATTGGCCTTTGGCATTAACAACCGCAATAGCTCCATAATGAATAGCTTCGACAGCTTTCCCCCTGTACACGCGCGCTAATATTTCTACTTTTTTATCCATGTTTATCCAATATCATTTTTATTTCATTCTTTTGATAAAATATAAACATTTACAAAATATGCTACTTATTTCTATATTATATACTCAAATCTAATTATAGATAAGGACAAACATGAAACAACTAATAATCTGTGATGATGCCCATATCGGGGACTTTATCCCGCTGTGTGGGGAGTTTAGTTTAGGTTTAGAAGTTCAGGCATTTTATAATCCCGAATTTCTTAACAGAGATCCGATGGCTATAGAGAAACATCTTGAATTATCAAAAGGAATAGATAGAGTATCTATGCATGGTCCATTTGGGGATTTATGTCCGGGGAGTTTTGATCCAATGATAAGGGAAGTCACCCGTAACCGTTTTGATCTGGCTTATGATGTTGCTGTTAAACTGGGTGTAAAACATGTGGTACTACATCATGGTTACGTACCTAAAACAAGTTGTCCAAAACACTGGATAGAAAGATCAGCCAAATTTTGGCTCGACTTTCTTGATAGTAAAGAACATCAATTTAAATATCATATTGAAAACCACCTTGAACTTGACCATGAAATCATGTCTGAAGTCGTAGAAGCAGTAAACAGACCAAACTTTGATATCTGCCTCGATATCGGCCATACTAACTGCTGTTCAAAAATGCCTGCTTCGGAATGGATAAAAAATCTTAAAGATAAAATCGGCTATGTTCATTTACATAATAATTATGGTGAAAAAGATGAACATTTGGGGCTTGAAAAGGGAACGATCCCAATCATTGAAGTATGCGAAACACTTAATAAATACACCCCGGAAGCTATCTGGACGTTAGAGACAGGGTTTGATGACACCCGCAAATCTGTTGTATTTCTTGGAGATAATGGATTTATTTGAGCCATTAATTACATTATTTTACTTTTTTAAAGATTTAAACTTGACAATTATTAAACAATTAATTACTGTTGGATTTTAAGGAACAATATTAAGAATTGGGATGTAAGCGGACTATTTCGTGAATTTTTTGCCTATGTGAAATACGGAATATTCTGCAAAAGGAAGAGTTATGCCTAAGATCAGAGGATTGAAAATCAGACTAATATTACTTATTGACTTGAAATCAGGTCTCTTGCCTGTGTGGTGCCAAAGTGCTTAGTCTCTTCGGCACTGTCGCCGTTTCCCTCGTACTGGCAATTATTAGCCACTCATTAATTTGGGTGGCTTTTTTTTATAATCAATTTACAGGAGGTAGTGATGCGTCACTTCGATGTTATGAAGGGGTCTCTGTCGGAAACAACAATGCTGCGGTCAAAACTTTTAACAAGCACCAGAAAATGGTTTGAACAAAATTCTTTTCTGGAGATTTGCGTCCCCCATATCACTGGTGCTACCGGGTCATGTGAATGGTTCCCCAATGCCATCCCGGTTACTATGTTTAATGCTATAGGTGAAGAACAGAGCATGTTTCTGCGGCAAACAGGACAATTATATCTGGAAGCCTTTACTCATGCCCATAACCGTGTTTTTACAGTTGGCTCCTCATTTCGCCAGGAAAAGAAAGTAACCAATCGACATTTATGTGAATTCACTCTGATAGAATTCGAGGGACGGGATTTTGAATTGGACGGGTTGATGAACCTCGTCGAAGGATTATTAAAATCAATGTATTCTGCGGCAAATCTGATGATGACCAATCATATTCTGGAAAGCTATGTTACTCTCCCCTTCAACAAAATCAAATATGCCGATGCCGTTGATCTTTTGAATAAAAATGGATTTAGTGTCGATTATGGTGATGATTTCGGAAATGATGAAGAACACACTCTGTGTAATATACTTAATCATTTACCAACTTTTGTAACTCATTACCCGGCTGATCCAAAACCTAAACAGGGTGGCGTTATTAAATTCTTCTCAATGAAAAGAAAAGGGTCGGAGACCCTCTGCTGTGATTTATTACTCCCGGATGTTGGAGAGGCAGTCGGCGGTGCTGTGCGAGAAGGATCGGCGGAACTTTGTAAGAAACAATTTTTGGAATCATATATGTATAATCACATTGTGGACAGTGGTGTAGATCCGGAACAGTTTGACTGGTATTTTGATGTTCTCAAACAGGGACAGGGGCAATCTTCCGGCTGTGGAATCGGTTTTGAAAGAGTAATCCAATCAGTGTTGGTGACTAAGGACATTGAGATAAGTATTAAAAGTGCTGTAGAACTTCCCCGCTCACCTGATTATTTAGTACCGTAGATACAAAATTTTGTTATCGGCTCCCTAAGTAAGGGAGCCGATAATAATGAAATAATCATTGTGGGCGGCAGACGTCCTCGTCTGCCCCAAAGAATATATTACCCAATCATCCTGCGGATAGCTTCTATGGTGGTTTGATCCCTTGTACTGTTTCTTTCTCTTAGATGATCTATTATTTTCTTTTGAATCTCATTTGAGTATGTCTGACCAAGACTGATTTTAAAATCAACTTTATCCGGAACGACTTTGAAAATACCGGTTATCTTAAAAGCTTTCTTATACTCCTTTTCATCCGGTCTGACTTTTAGAAACTTTCCTTCCGGCTGATACTTCTCCATCAGTCCCTGCAGGACTTTAGCTTTGATTTCAAAATCATTCTCAATATATCCTGTCCCATTGATTTGGATTGACTCATAATACTGAGTTGCCCCTTGCGAGTGATTTTCTGAGATCCAATATGATGGTATTATCGAATGTTCGATATTGACATTAAAAGTCACTTTGGGTGATTCTTTGAGAGAATTAAATTTTTCACCGGTCAAAGCCCCATGAATATAAATATTTGTATCTTCGTTCCAATAATTAACCGGCACAACTCTGGGGTATCCATTGGGTACTATTATCCCTAAATTGCCAACTTCAGTTGTAGCCAATATTTCCAGAATTCTCTCTTTATCAGTACTTTGTTTTTTTGATTTCCGCATATAATTCATCCACGAATATATTTATTACTGTTCAACTTTTTGCCAATTTATCTAAAAGTAGTATCAATATCAACAGCCTTATAGCCATTTTGTACTAATCTGCTCTATCTTTAATGATCTCAAATTAACATATATTTATAAAGAAGATAGTACGCCGAGTCGATAATATATTATATCCATTGAATTCTGAAGCCGGGATTAATCCCGGTTAATTACCTGAGGAGGTTTTCCAATGTATGAAAATTATGATACTGCCGAAAGTTTTGAGCTGGGTGGTGCCATGTTTGATGCTTTTGGATGGTTTGTTATCCTTGCTGTCTATTTCTATTTTACATTTATGCATTATAAAATGGCTCAGAAATCACTTTACAGCGAAATTGCTTTTTGGGCGTTTATACCAATTCTCAATACCATCCTGCTAATCAAAATGGCTGAAAAACCGATGTGGTGGTTTATTCTGCTGTTGGTACCGTTTGTAAATATCTTCTGCTTTTTTGCTCTTTGGATGAATGCTGCCAAAGCAATTGGACAATCACCGGTTTGGGGATTTCTTGTGATGATCCCTGTTATCAATTTTGTGGCGTTGTTTGTTCTGGCATTCGGAAGTAGTAATGCATATATGCATCCGAGTGAGCCCGTCCCGCCAACATCACCCGAACCACCCACAAGACCTCGTGACAAAACCAGTGTAAGTTGATTTAAAGACTATTTCTTGTACGGCACCATCCCAGAGCGATGCTGCCAATTAAACAGGCTACGCCTGCTGTCAGGAAAGGATTCCAGACAGCGCATGAATATATATTCTCAAAAAAAGCATAGTCTCAACACTGTGCTTTTTTTATTACAAATATTTCAGGTCTGTTTTGGGATCGTGTCCACATAAGAAAGTCGAAACCACAGGTGTTTATAGAAGAGCAGAGGTGGACATCTGCCGCTCATATGCTAAGTATCAGGAACACAGAACTTCCAACATACTCTTGCTATGTTTTAGATTAAGATTTTTCCCCGTCCTCTCCCTTTTCATCTTCATTGCGTTCGTCTTCTGTTATAAACATTACATGCTCAAGCGATTCTTTGCTGTCTTGATTCTGAAATTGAGAATAAACATGCCTGCCGATAAAACTGCTGGTATCATTAAACCATCGTTTATCGATCCAGAATCTTTTGATAACAAATCCGCAAAATATGAATATGGCAAGGAGGAGCCCAACAATAACTATATAACTATCATTGTTTATGATAAAATCCATCATGTTATAATATATAATATTTATTACGAAAACACAAAGATTGTTTATATATGGACGCACATTGCAGCATTTATAATAGAGGAATTATCCAGAATCTTTCTTATATTATCAGGAGCACTAACTATGTTAGTACCATTCCAGACAGCCTGCCCCTCGGTTGGTTTGGTAACTGTTGCAAGAATACGCATCAGAGTCGATTTCCCGGCTCCATTTGGACCAATTAACCCAAGCACACCACAATCGATCTTGAAGTTAAAATCTTTTAAACCCCAAAAATTCCCTTTCTATTCTTTGCCTAAATTATTTATTTCAAGATTCAAAGTTTTCTCCTTAGATTATAATCTTTCAAATTATTAGACAATAAGGATCACTAAATTGTTGCAGGTTATTTTAAGGCATAAGAAAAGCCAGGAGCGGGGGGCGTCCTGGCTTTTTCAACTGCTCGAAATTCACTGGTGTCATCAAGGAGAGCAGTTTATGACCACTCTAAGTGGAGTATTTTGTTACTCGGAGTCATGCACGGTTGCTCTGTTATATCTCGGAAGTTCGCCAAAGTGTTCAACAAAATCATTGAGTAACTTTCCTTGGTGGTCTCGTGGGTTTGGGCATACTTGTATTTGAAAATTCGATATATCTTTTATCTCCATAAAATGATCGGCATTCTTGTGCAAATCTATTTCTTTTTTTAATCCTTCTGAACTCTCAGCAACACCAATGTACAAAACTTCATCAGCATTACCCCAGAAAACGTAAATTCCTTTCTGAGGTGGAACAATATCTAACATCATATCAGAAAAGGGTAATTTAAATTTATTCAGCAGGTCCATTAAATCTCCGTTGAATTTATCATCTTCATATTCCATACAAGAGTAATAACGGAATTTTAATAAATATTACCAGATGGCTTTTATGGGTATAAAATGGGTATATTGGTTGGTTTTATTTTGTACGTAAATAAGCCGGGAGATTGATATCTTTATTTTTTAATTGAAGTTTTTCACGGATTGATGTACGGTGCTTCTGTATTGTTTGTACCGAAAGGTTAAGAGTATCAGCAATTTCCTGAGAAGAATTCCCTTCTTTGATCAGTTCGCAAATATCCATTTCCCGAGAAGTAAGCTTTGCATAATTTGTGTTGAAGTCATCAATTTCATGCCCAACAATAGTTTTAATAGCATCTTCCAGAGCTTCAATATCTTTATGACTAAGATTCCCGTTATTTTTATGCAGCTTCTTAATAAAGGGCATCAGGGCTTGTTCAATATTTGAAGAAATTTCTATTTTAAAGTCCGTTTTCTCTTTTTCCATGAAGTTAAGTACTTGTTTCAGAGCAACGTTTTTTTCATACAACGACTGCTGCTCACTTCGCAACTTATCATGGGCAGTTCTTAATTCTTTGTCTGCTTTTTTTCGTTTTGAAATATCTCTGGCAAAAGCAAACATATATTCATCATGACCATATTTAATATAATTTAATCTGATTTCAACAGGAATAACTTTACCCGATTTTGTTATTAATTGGCTCTCAATCAGGAAAGTCTTTTGTGTTTTAAGTTCTGCCCATAACTCTCTATATTTTTCAGATGGATAATTCAGATCAATATCAGAAACTGATATTGAAAATAACTCTTCACGTGAATAGCCCAAAACTTTACATGCCTCATCATTAACATATCCAAAGTTTCCATCAGGTTTTACCCAGAATATCGAATCAGCCGATTTATCTATTGCGGTTTGAGTAAGTTTTAATGACTCTTTTGTCTGTTTTAATTTTGTTATATCAATACCAAAAGAAATGGTGCCGATTATATCACCATTATTATCTAAAGTATTATTACTCCAGGTAATAATTTTTTCCTGTCCATCTTTAGTCAATATAGGGTTAGTAAATGATTCTGGCATCCCCCCTTTAGAAATCCTATTAAACTCATCATACACATATGGGTATTTTGATTTTGGCACCAGTGTTTCAAACCAGTTTTTATTTTCTAACTCAGATCTAGTATATCCTGTTATTTTTTCAGCTGCTGGATTAAAAATAATTATTTCACCCTTTATATCGAGACTGATTATTAGAACATTTGCTGTTTGAATCAAATTATCAGTGAAATCTTTTGCCTTTTTTAATTCTTTTTCTGCTCTTTTGCGTTTAGTTATATCCAGAACAGCAAAAACAATGTCATCTTCCGTCTTTGAATCTTTAATGTTGGCAGTACTGATTAAAACATCAATAACGGTTCCATCCTTGCGTAACCCCTTAACCTCCAGACTTCCCTTCCCCTTCACAATAATTTGTTCATACAGTAGTTTCCCAACCCTTTTAAACTCAGCTTTATCTTTATAACAGATTTCTGTTGTTTGGCCAATCAATTCCTTTGCAGTGTATCCCAGCATTTTGCAGAACATATCATTAACATTTATCAGTATTCGTTTGCGGATCAAAGCCAGACCAATCGGAGCAGCATCGAAAATATCCTTAAGTTCTTTTTCGCTTTGCTTTAATTTTTCTATTAATAATTCAGATGACATAGTTCTACACCTGGTTAAGCCGTTATTTTTTCAATTATATGTAGAGCATGTTGCGTTTTATATATTATACGAAATATAATCTCAAAATTCAATCATTTTTTTATTTTATATTCCCTAACAGCTTACGTAGGTATTATCACCCTGAGTTAATCATTAATATGATATACAAGCATCCATTATGTCAATATAACGACTGATTTATAATCACTTATAAATCAACTACTTATTCAACAAATAATTTATTGACTGTTTGGGCTACATTATATATATTTTATTTAATAGGGATATTATTAAACGAAGGAATAACAGAATGAAAGCAAGATTATTACTGTTAACCTTCCTCATCACCTTAATCGCCGCCAATCTTATTAGTGATCCTTTGGATTCAATAAAAACCGACCCTCCTGAGTTTTTTAATCTAATGTCATTTGGTGAGGATAATTATGTAACATCGGTCAAGTCACAACAGGGAGGGACATGCTGGGCACATGGGACTATGTCTGCAATGGAAAGTAATTTGCTGATGTCCAACAACTGGGCTGCAGCCGGTGACACCGGAGAACCCAACCTGGCAGAGTATCACCTTGATTGGTGGAACGGATTCAACCAGCATAACAACGACGATATTGATACGCTGACCGGCAATGGTCTGGTTGTTCATGAAGGAGGAGATTACCGAGTTGCATCAGCATATATCGCTCGCGGAGAAGGAACTGTTCGGGATATTGATGGACAGTCATTTAACGTCCCACCTCTTAGGGATGACTCAAGTTATCGTAGATATTATGCCCGCCATATAGAATGGTATTCAGCCGAAAGTGATCTAAGCAATATCAATGTTGTTAAACAGGCTTTGATGGATTATGGCGCAATGGGTACCTGTATGCTCATTGATTTTGAGTATTGGAATGATAACTATTGTCATTATCAACCTCCCACGTCAGGGGGACCACCTAATCATGCCATTGCTATTGTTGGTTGGGATGACACTAAAGTAACCCAAGCCCCGCTTCCGGGAGCATGGCGTTGTAAAAACAGTTGGGGAACTTCGTGGGGACAAAATGGTTTTTTCTGGATATCTTTTCATGACCGACATTGTGGCAAGCATAATGAAATGGGGGCAGTCTCTTTTCGAGAAGTCGAACTATTGAAATGGAACCAGATATACTATCATGATTATCATGGCTGGCGTGATGAGAAAGAAGATTATACCGAAGCATTTAATGCTTTTAAAGCCAGAGGAGGTGAGAGAATTGAAAGTGTCAATTTTTTCACTGCTGCTGAAAATATAGATTATATAATTCGGATTTATGATTATTTTGAGGACTCCAAATTATCAGGGTTGTTAACTGAACAATCGGGAAGCTTTTCAGGTAAGGGATTACATACGGTTAATCTTGACTCCCCTCTGTTAATATCAACCAGAGACGATATGTTTTATGTATATCTTTCTCTATCCGAAGGCGGGATGCCCTATGATCGTACATCGGAAGTACCGGTACTTTTAGGAGCAAAAGGGACTTCGATCATAACATCAAAATCTGAACCGGATCAGAGTTTTTATATGGAAGATCTTGATTGGCATGATATGTATTATTGTGATAATACTGCTAATTTCTGTATGAAAGCCCTCGGTAATGTTTTATTAGATTATTCTGTGGATCAATCGTTTGGTGAAGCACCGCTTCTGGTTTCATTTAATCCAAATTGTACTCTTGATGTTGTAAACTGGAGCTGGAATTTTAGCGATGGTGAGTATTCTTCTCTCGAAGCTCCTGTTCATACTTTTGAAGAGCGCGGAATTTATAACATATCGGTTGATATAACTTGTTCAGGAGGTGAGACATTATCTTTAATTCAGGAAGATCTTATAATGGTATTTGCCGATACATTAGCAGCCTCAGAAAATTCCGAAGGCCAGGGAGAATCGATTGCTATTAACGTAAGTACCGACAACATGATTCCTGTTCGGTGTGTTATTCTTCCCATAGAATATCAGGGTGATCTTGATCTCAGTTTCGATTCAGCATCAGTTGTGGGATGCCGGACATATGATTTTGAAAATCCTCAGATTATTCACAGTGACTCCTGGACAAAAAAAGCAACAATAAAGCTTACCCGCTCATTTAGCGACTCTACTTTATACCTCTCTACCGGTGAAGGTATAATTACCAAATTATATTTCACTATTGATCCAAATGCAGAGAACGGAATTTCTACTCCTGTTATTATTGACGGTTATAATACATATTTACCCCAATTTACCGGATCAAGTACAAGTTATAATGTTACTGGAATCAGCGGTTTGGTCAGTGTATTGAGTTGTTGTGAAAATCGTGGTAATGCTGATGGAATTATTACAAATGGTAATCCGGTCAATGTTGCTGATCTGGTATATCTGGTTGATTATTTATTCAAAAACGGTTCTGAGCCACCCTGTCTGGAAGAAGGTAACGCTAACGGAATAAGTGGCACTTCCGGATCAGTTGATGTGGCGGATTTGACATATCTCGTTAGATTCCTGTTCTATGGAGATTCAGCACCGCCCCCTTGTAATTAAAATATTCTTAGAAATCTAAACAATAATGTTCGGCTTTTTATATATATTAACCTAATTCAATGATCTATTATAGCAATTCCTTACAATTTATACTGCAACTCTTACATTAATTATTTGTACCAATTATTGAAAAGCAAGCGTTACCAAATCACAAGTGGAAGCGTCTTAAGTGCGGATGGATAATAAACAAGACCGATTCTGGGAAATACTATAACCTGAATATGTCGGAGCTATGATGTTTTGTCGGAAACTTATGGCTGACCGAGATAAAGGAGATGACTTGTATCAGGATGCACTTATAAATGCTTATACTAACTT
>DAOWMZ010000229.1 GCA_030642845.1 Candidatus Zixiibacteriota bacterium | reverse complement strand
GTAAATATTAATTATGAAAATGAATTCTCCCATAGGGTTGTTCGACTCAGGTGTCGGCGGTTTGACTGTTTTTCGGGAAATAGTTCGTCTTCTTCCCAGTGAAGATGTAGTTTATTTTGGCGATGTTGGCCGTTATCCTTATGGTGGACGTTCCAAAGAAATAATTACTCAGTTTACACGGCAGGATATTGCTTTTCTTTTAGAGCATGATGTTAAATTTATTATTTGTGCCTGCAACTCAGCCTCATCAGTTGCGCTGGAAGAGGTCATTGGTGATTACGAAATCGAACTGATTGGAGTTATCGAACCGGGAGCAAGAGCCGCAGTAAATAAAACCAAAAACAGTCGGATCGGAATTATAGGAACTCATGCTACTATTGGTTCCAATGCCTATGCCAAAGTAATCCATTCACTGGATTCGGATATGAAAGTATTCTCGTTGGCTTGCCCTTTGTTTGTTCCCCTGGCTGAAGAAGCCTACATTGAAAAAGAAGCGACATATTTGATCGCCAAAGACTATCTTCAGACAATGCATGATGTTGGAATAGATACTCTTGTTTTGGGCTGCACTCACTACCCACTTTTGAAAAAAGTAATTTCGGAAGTAATGGGTGATACTGTTACATTGATTGATAGTGGAGAAGAGACTGCCAAAGAAGTGCGCCAAAAGCTTGTAAAAACAAATTTAATAAACTCCAAAACATCTGAAATACCACCTATCAATGGTGATTATAATTTCTTTGTATCTGATGTTCCTGACAAATTTTCTTCGATTGCTACCCGTTTTTTGGGTCATCATATGGAAAAAATTACAAGAGTAGATATTAGTCGTTACCCGGCAAAATTAGAATTATAGCGGCAATTTACTATTTTATTTACTCTGCAAGTCAGAAATTTTATTACTTGTGATTGTAAGTCGTTGTGTGGCTATGGGATGATGCGTTTGAGCGGAATCCTTAGAGTATAGCCAAATCTCAGATATAGAATAGATAAGTATTGAAATAGGCAGGAAATCATTTGACACATCCTTACCCCATCAATATATTTGTTAATTATTTTTCGCTTGTTGTGCGTCTAATAATTAAACAGATAAGTTGTGTTGTCATATAAGGAGTTTAAAAAGCATGGTATCTTTAATTTGGAAAAGTCTTGCATTAATTGTGATTTTATCCGTATCAGTTTTCGGGCAAGTCAATATGACCATTGAAGGATTTAAATTTGAATTTCAGGGAAGTGGTGCCAGAGCCGAAGGTATGGGGAAAGCCTTCTTTGCTGTCTCAGATGATAACACTGGCGGAAGCTGGAACCCGGCTGGTTTATATGAATTAGACAAACCTATTATCTCCTTGAGTTATGGATCATTACTTCCCCGCGGGAAGACCGTTACTCATTCAGATTATGTTATTGATCCGTTTGATGATATAAATACTCATAGCAATACTTTCGGAGGAGTTAACGGAATCAACTTTGTGGCACCCGTTCGTATAAAAGGGCATCCCTTTGTCGGATCATTCAGTTTCACTCGTAATAATGAAGAGTATCAGGCGTTTAATCAATCATTTGACTATGATAGAGTTGTAGCTATTCCAATTTTTGGAAATCAGTTTTTCTATGATACGACTAATTTCCTGATCGGTATTGACAGTCATCTTGAAGGTGGAATGGCATCAGTCAATTTTGCATTTGGCACAAGGATTTATCAGAATATCTCTGCGGGTGTAGCTCTTAATATTTATTCCGGGAATACTATTCGTGAAACAAATCAGTTAGCTTTTAGTGATTCTGTTACTTTGTATCCGACCCTTCAGATTGTAAGAGTGGAAGAAGATGTTCAGGTTATTGATTCAAATAAATTCTCCGGATTTAACTTTACTATTGGAACGAAATATAAGGGTGACAAATTTAATGCTGCTCTTATTATTCGGACACCATTTTCATTAAAAGTTACAACGGACATATCATATTTTGTGGTTAGCAGTATAAATGGACTGCCAATTGTTAATGGTACTGATACAGTTTATGTTGATGATATTCTGGTTAAATATGATATTCCTCTTATAATTGGAGGTGGAGTATCATATCAGGCTACAGAAAAATTATTATTGGCAATGGATGTAGAATATAAAGGATTTAGCGGATCTAAAGTAAATCTCCGCGATTCTCTTTTCCTTGATCCCGGTGGTGACAACACTGAATTTTTTACGGAAACTGATCCCCTGTGGAATAGTGTAGTAACTCTTCGCATGGGTGGAGAATACAAATTTAATTCAAAAATCGGTCTCATTCCGGTCAGGGCAGGATTTGGATATATTCCCAGGGTCGCCCCAAATAATGATCTGTCAACATCAACCGAATCTTCATATTCGGTTGGAACAGGTATCTGGTGGGAACAAATTCATCTTGATTTTGCATACACTTATAGCAGTTATGAATGGGTGTACGGACCGTTTATTGAAAATAATAAGGATCATCACTTAAACTTTACATTTACCGGGTATTTTTAGTAAATAATAATGTATTAAGCGAGCAAATTTTTATTTGCTCGCTTTTTATTTTCCTCTAATAATGGTATTGTGATTGCCGATAACGATAGTGAATAAACTATTTGGGAGTAAAAATGTACGACGGCAAAGTTAAATTAACTAAACGACAGATAAAAGAAGATAAATTTACTACTTTTGTTTTAAGTTCCAAGCAACAGCTTCAGGATAACTGGCAGTTTCTGGCAATTGGAGCAGTAATTGTAATCCTATTAATTGTTGCAGTGGTTTATTATTTTGACAGCAAAGCAAATGCAGTCAATGAAGCTGCTCTGGATTATGCTAAGGCGGTTGGTGAATATCGCAGTGATAATAAGCTGGTTGCATCAAACATGCTTCAGCAGATTATAACTGACAATAAAAATAACCAGATTACTGAAAAATCCACATTTATGCTGGGAAGTATTAACTTCGATATGCGCAATTTTACTGAAGCTATCCGTTACTGGGAACAATATGCTGCTCAATATAAAACAAATAATTTGTCTGTTTCTGCCGCTTATGCTGGTATTGCCGCCAGCCATGAGAACCAGGGTCAGTATGTCCAGGGAGCTGAATTTTATCAAAAAGCTATCGAAGCCTACCCTGATGGACCTCTTGAAGGGGACTATTATGTTGGATCAATGAGAAATTATCTTCTTGCTGGTAATAAAGAGAATGCCAAAGAACAACTGGATATACTAAGCAAAAAGTTCGAAGATACAGATCTCTATGTCCGTGCAGCTCGCTACTATGGTGAAAAATTACAGGCTATAAAATAATAATATATTTGTTTCGGGAGTTCTCCTGATGAATCCGGTTAAAGTTGCCATTCTATGGCACATGCATCAACCAAACTATCAGCAACCCGGATCAAACAGACTGGTTCTTCCCTGGGTCAGACTTCATGCTCTTAAAGATTATCTTGATATGCCATTAATGGCATCTGAATTTGAAAACCTGAAAATTACTTTCAATCTTGTACCTTCTCTTATTGACCAATTAAATTTATATGTCAAAGGCGGTTATGATCGCCATTTGGAACTAAGTCGAAT
Source organism: Candidatus Zixiibacteriota bacterium (assembly GCA_030642845.1). Classification (GTDB taxonomy): domain Bacteria; phylum Zixibacteria; class MSB-5A5; order GN15; family FEB-12; genus DAOWMZ01. Next base: position 807 of record DAOWMZ010000229.1, on the reverse strand, counting down.
CAAAGCTGAAGAATTAAGCGATGAACTCCGCCATGAAATTCTAAACAGCTTTTTTATGGCAAACCCGCAGTATATGATTGAACCCCATGTCCGCTATAATGAACTATATCAGAAAATGAATAACAACTCCGATGAATTAATTCTACCTCTGCTTTTTTCCTCCGAAGAAATCAGGGATATTCAGGTTTGGTCCAACCTTGCATGGGTAGATCCTCTTTTTAAGAATGAAGAACCGATCAAAGCTCTTATGGCAAAAGGACGGCATTTTACTGAGGATGAAAAACATTCTCTTTTACAATGGCAGTTTGGGTTAATTAAGAAAATCATTCCTGCTTATCAAAAATTATATAACGACAATAAAATTGATATTTCCTTTACGCCCTATTATCATCCGATTCTTCCTCTGTTATGCGATACCGATTCCGCCAAAGAAGCTTTGCCTGGGATAACACTGCCGAAAAAGAGATTTATTCATCCGGAAGATGCCGAAAAACAGATTGCCATGTCGATGGAGAAGTTCAAAAACCTTTTTGGACATTCAATGAAAGGGATGTGGCCATCGGAAGGATCTGTATCTGAAGAAGTAGCTCAGCTATGCCTTAAAATGGGGATCAAATGGATTGGCACCGACGAAGAGGTATTATTCAATTCTCTGAAAAAATCCGGTAAACAATTAGATGAAAACCCTCTGCATACAGTTTACGAATATGGTTCAGGATTAAAAATATTTTTCAGGGATCATGCCCTTTCTGATAGAATTGGATTTGTATATTCTTCATGGGATGCTGATAAAGCTGTAGATGATTT
>DAOWMZ010000220.1 GCA_030642845.1 Candidatus Zixiibacteriota bacterium | reverse complement strand
GTTATGGATATTTTTGATGACAAAAAAAACAATGCTGAAAATCATGATGTGTTAAATATTCGTCCGTTAGCAGATCGAATGCGACCGAAAAATTTTGATGAATTTGTCGGACAGAATAAAATTGTGGGATCTGGTACACCGCTTCGAGTAGCAATAGAAACCGATAAGATCGGTTCCATGATTTTCTGGGGTCCCCCAGGAACAGGTAAAACAACTCTGGCAGAATTGATTGCCAAAACAACAAATGGTCAGTTTATTCCATTTTCCGCTGTGTCATCATCAATTAAAGATGTCAAGGCTATCATCTCCAAAGCGGGTAACTATTACAAAATGAGCGGACGGCGGACTTTTATTTTTATCGATGAAATCCATCGTTTCAACAAAGCCCAGCAGGATGCTTTTCTTCCTTATGTAGAAAAAGGAGATATTATATTAATAGGAGCTACCACCGAGAACCCATCATTTGAAGTTAACTCTGCGCTCTTATCCCGAATGCGTGTTTATGTACTTGAGCGTCTTTCTACTGATGCTCTCACAACTCTTATAAAAAGAGCTATTACTGATAAAGAATTTGGATTAGGCAGATTGAATCTGTCTCTTGATGAAGAAGCCATGCAATTTTTTGTAACAATCTCAGATGGTGATGCCCGGCGCGGTCTTTCATTGTTGGAAGCAGCAGCTTCGTTTGTTGGAGAAAAAGGAACATTGACAATAGAAGTCCTAAAAGATGTTCACCAAAAAGGGGTGCTTGTATATGATAAAGCGGGAGAAGAACACTACAATCTTATCTCGGCTTTGCATAAATCAATCCGCAGCTCCGATGCTGATGCCTCATTATACTGGTTAGCGCGGATGTTTGATTCCGGAGAGGAGCCTTTGTATATCCTGCGCAGACTGATACGCTTTGCGAGTGAAGATATCGGATTGGCTGATCCTTATGCCCTGAGTTTGTGTATCAATGCCCGGGATACTTATCGCTTTTTGGGATCTCCCGAAGGTGAACTGTCTATTGCAATGGCGGTAATCTATATGGCTTGCTCCCCAAAATCTAATGCTGTTTATTCTGCTTTTAAAAAAGCTCAGCAAGATGCTTCCGAAAAAGGATCATTGCCGGTCCCGTTGCATATTCGTAATGCCCCGACTTCTCTAATGAAAGATATTGGGTACGGCAAAAATTATCAGTATGCCCACAACTATGAAGATGCCATGACCGATCAGGAGCATTTCCCGGAGGAATTAATTGGAACGGAATATTATCATCCTACAGAAAACGGCCGCGAAGCGCGTCTTGCTGAATATCTGAAAAAATATCGGGAATATAAAAATTCGCCAAAGAGTGAAAAGAAGAATAATTAAATATTCTTCTGATTGATTTCCGATGTAGTAATGGGCAACAATTAAAAAGTGAATACGTATAAGAGATGTGATGCAGAACCATGCCATAGTAATTACCGGTGCTCCGGCTTCAGGAAAGACAGCCTGCTTTGAAGCCCTGAAAGCAGACCCGCAATTTTCCTGTTTTGTTTTTTTTGATGAATTAGCACGACAGCTACTGGAAAATAATCCCAAATATCGTTTTCATACAGATGATTTTCATCGTGAGATTTACAGATTACAAGTTCAGAGAGAAGATGAAATAAAAAATAAACCATTTATAACAGATCGCGGAACACTGGATGGATTTACATTTTGTCCGAATTTAATTAGTGCTATAGGCACCACTATTGAAGAGGAATACCAGCGGTATACGGCGATAATACATCTTGGTACAACAGCATCATTAGGTAAAAAATATTATGAAAATGATAATATAAGAACAGAACCTATAGAGAAAGTTATGGAACTGGAAAAAGCGACTACTGAAATATGGGGAAAACACCCCAACTTCAACTTATTACCTGCAGAACCGGATTTTGAAAATAAACTCATAAAATTAAAAATATTAGTTAAGCAATTAACAGCATAATTAATATTATAAGTAACAGTTGACATTTACGACGTGAATACGTCAATTATAAAAATGAAAAATTTTAACCCGCAACCTTCGGGGGAGTGATGAACAAAAAATTAATGATAATTTTAACATTGTGCCTTTGTCTGATTTCAGGAGGGGCTATTGCTGATTCCGATTTTTTGAAGCAGTTTAAAAATGATTATTCCACTTTAGACCTTGATCTTCTTAATAACGACATTGAAACTGCAGAAATTAAAGATTTTGTTTATCAAAAAGATGTAGCCACTTTTACTTTCAAAGAAGGAACAATATATCTGCTTCGCTACGTAAAGGGTCGTCCCACAACCGCTATCTTTCTTGGCCAGGGGCATGCTAAAATCGATGTCCCCATACCTGCTGAGAGAATCGGTTTGTTAAAAGTATCCGGCGACAGCCTGGTCGATGAAAATTTTGAATTACTTTTTATGCGAATGGGTGATGATTTTGATTTAAAGATAAAAGAGAAATTTGATTTTACTGTCACTCAGCTGGAATGGAAAGATTTTACCATTACCAAAGAGGCGCAGGGAGAATTTTTCTTCAAGCCGAATATCCATCATACAAATGATAATTATTTCCAACTCCTACGTTCAATCTATGAGCGTTCCGATGATGGTTATTTTTGGGTTGACTTCAATCGTTATGTATTCTCTTTTGATCCAAATCGCCCTGAAGAGGTTGAAGTTGCCTATGAATACCAAGGCGGTGATTTTTTAACGACTACAGCCAGTGCTTTTCAGCGCATAGAAAAAAATATTACTGAAAATTCCCAACTCTCCGACATACAATACTGTGCTACTTCTTTATCAAAGCATGGTAATATGGTAATGGGGGGCAACGATGGTCGAAGGATTGAGTCATGCGAGGGGATTCTTGAGTTCGAAATTAATAATGACAGCCTGAAATTTTTTCCTGCCTTTCTCCAGTATAACCTCAACCTGGATTCGATTCTTCTCGACGGACAACAGGTAGATTTTATCAGGCGAAAGACTTTTAAATTTATTGGTATTATTCTGCCTGAGTATTTCTACAAAGGTGATATTGTAAAATTATCATTTTGGTATGAAGGAACAAATTTTGATCATTTTATGCCCTATTTGGAAAATCCTGTCCCTTGTCTGTATAGTTTTAATTTTACAATTCCAAAAGGATGTAATTATTATATGCCGGGTATGAGTGAAGTGACTCTGCTGGATAAAAAGCATGAACAATTCAGTGTTTCCTCACCATTGCAGTATAATAATTTCTTTTTTCATGTATATAATGGCGGAGTGGAGGACACAATTGGGATAATTTCTGATCCCGGTTTGACGCTTAATTTCCTGCCGGTTAAACATATCAAGAAACGAGTTCCGTGTTATATTGCTCATGATAAATACCGTCAGTCAGTGACCGATGCTTTTAATTATTTTGCGGCTCAATTTGGCCCCCCACCCAATACTTTTGTGGAATATATTGTTCCGGAAGGTTTCCAGAGTATGCCGGGCCTGATTAAAGTTCCGCAGATTGCCTGTGTCACCGAAGGAGGTTGGGAAGCGTTGGGCGGAATCGATCTTGTTTCCGGAAATTCGGTAGTCAGGCAATGGATGGGTTCGACTATGCGACCGGCGACCAACAGGGAAAAGTGGATTATGGATGTATTACCTGAATATTTGACTCTGATGTTTTTGCAGTCAAATCAGGAACCGGCCAAGTATTATACTAACCTGTACAGCCGTCGTGACTCACTTTACACTGCCCAGGAACGCGGTCGTGATATTCCATTGATTTCAGGACCAAGAGTTAATGCTCTTACCAATGAAGAAGATCCCAGTGATTATATCCGCTCGGTCCAGTCCAATAAAGGAGTCTGGATTATGCACATGCTTCGATTCCTGATGTATGATCTTGAAAATCAATCGGAACAGGATTTTATTGTTTTCCTCAGAAAGCTCTATTTGATGGTGAACAATAAACTCTTTACCAATGTTGACTTTATTGCCTTAGCCGAAAAATATTACGGCGGATCTTTAGACTCGTTCTTTGATCAATGGTTTTATAATGTGGATTTTCCTCAGTTCAAGGTGGAATACACTATAGAAAGCAGGGATGGACAATACTTTATTCCGGTTAGCATAATGACCAAAGGGGTCGGAAGCAATTATCAAATGCCGGTTATTATGAGAGTTACTAATAAAAACGGGAACTCTCTATTTTTAAGGGAAGTGGTTAAGGCAGGCTCAAATAATTTTGAACTGGGACCTTTTGCAAATGAACCAAAAGAGCTGATTTTTAATGAATTCTTTTCTGTTTTGTCGAGGGATAAAATAAACAAAAAGTAGTGAGTGACCTTGTCACTTTTATAAAGAACGAAATTAACTTGGCAAATATGGAGAAATTGTCCCAAAAGTCAATTTTCCTAAGTTTTACTTCATGCACGTAGCGGCGGGGCTTGTCTCCGCCGTCAAAAGAAAAAAAGTTAGGGTGACACAAGGAGCCCACTACGCGGTTGTGAAAGCAATTTTTTTAGT
>DAOWMZ010000233.1 GCA_030642845.1 Candidatus Zixiibacteriota bacterium | reverse complement strand
TCAAAAGATTTCTCCCACCATTCACGAGCAGCACTTGTATCGCCCTTTGCCTGATAGGTGTCACCAAGATGATCGAAAATTACAGGGTCGCTGTCAAGCTCAACTGCTCTTAAAAGATGTTTTAGTGCATTATTATAATCACCTAAACGATAGTAAACCCAGCCATAACTGTCCAAATAAGCAGAATTGTCAGGAACCATAGCTACTGCCTGTTCGATAAGTTCTCTGGCATAGTCAAGGTTTTCCCCCCTGTCGGCAAGGGAATAACCCAGATAGTTCATGGCTTGATGATATTTCGGATTTCTATTGATAAGTTTTTTAAATTCTTTAACGCTTTTTTTGAAATCTCCGCTTTGTTCATAAGCAATTGCCAGTCCGAACATAAGTTGATCAATACCAGATGAATCAGAGATCTTTTTTAGGCCTTTTTTGAAAATATCAATTTCTTTTTTATAATTGTTCATTATGCGGTAGGCATATGACAAGTCAAGCCAGCTCTCTGTTAGTGATTCATCCAATTCAACAGCTCTGTTTAATTCAGCAATTCCTTTTTCGTAATTCTCCTGCTTCAGAGCTATCCTTCCGAGATAGCGGTGATATATGAGATATTGATCATCATCTTTAACAAGTGATGAAAAAACCGAATCGGCAACATCAAGTGAATCAACAAAATAATGAATCAATCCATAATATCGCTGTGTTTTTATATTATTCGGATCAGCCTGAAGCTCTTTGCTCACATAGAATATAGCAGAATCAGCCATTTCCATCCGCATAAAGACATTAGAAAGTCCTCTTTGAATCATAACATTAGTTGAATCCATTGATCTGGCTAAATGTAGTAGTTCTAATGCGGAATCAGATTTGTCAACCTCAGCATAAGATTCACCTAACCAGATTAGGGATAATATATTTGATATATCACTTCTTAATTCTATCGATTTTCTGTAAGAATAAATAGCTTCATTGAGATATCCAAGTATTCTTTGATTACCTGCAAGTTTTCGCCATAATAAAAAATCAGCCTGGTCATATTTGACAACTTTATTGTAATATACTATGGCTGAATCATATTGTCTTGATATTGAATAAAGGTTACCCAATCGAATCATGGGGAGGACATTAGTTTTATCATCCCGAATTTCAATCGATTTTTTAAATGCTTTCTCAGAGTTTTCCAATTTATTTAGTCTCAAATAAATTTCACCCATGTCATACCACAGACTGGAGTTTGAAGATTGAATCCGGCAAAGGTTTTCATATGTCCAGGCTAACGAATCATATTCCTTCTTTTGTTCATATGAACCAGCCAAAAAAGAATAACCACTGACATTATTGGAATCAGCTTCCACAGACATACGATAACAGTGATGAGCGGAATCAATATTTCCAAGACTTCTATAATTGAGTCCGCGAAGCTCCCAAACCTCTCCATCTTCAGGGGCTATTGATAATAGTATGGTTAAAGCATCATCAAAATGCTGCATTCGGAATAAATTTTCAGCAAGAGAAAATCGGATCGCATAAGAATTCGGGTATATTTCAAGTGCCTTACGATAACTTTCTGTAGCCGGATAAATTTGACCGGCAGCTTCGTAGATAATAGCATCAGTATAGAAGCGGTAAGCTTTAGGATCAATTTTCTCAGCTATTGGGGTAAGATAAATGGTTTTTTCCTGAATTTTCTTAGGGTGAGAAACACTGGCAACTTCCCTTTTGACAATATTTGATGAACAGGCTAACCCTGAAATAATTATTAAAATTATAAATATGAATATAAATCTAAAACGCACAATTACCTTTCATTTAGTTTTCTACTGATTAGTACAATCGGAATCCAAAAGAGTGCCCAAAGTTTATGATTTAATTTTCAAATACCGTCTTTTACCGACTTTCAGGATAATTTCATTATAATCAGAGACATTAAATTCAAATCCAACATTGTCGATTTTTTGTCCATTAATAGATACAGCTCCGGCCTGAATTAGTTTTCGAGCTTCACTGTTGGATTTTGCCATCTTACTTTTAGCCATCAAACCGACCAGATATAGTTTTTCAGGATCTAATTCCCAGTACTGTAATTGTTGACCATTTACTTCCGGAATATCATCTGGTAGTTGCTTGTTGGAAAAAACCCGCTCGAATTCATCTCGGGCTTTTTTGCCGGAACCGGCAGGATGATACATATCTACGATGCATTCACCAAGTCCCTTTTTAATATCCATCGGATTGACATCAGGTTTAGACAAGCGTTGTTTGATCTTTTCTAACTCTTCAAGAGTAACCTCAGTGGCCATTTCAAAATAACTGAAAATCACATCATCCGGAATTGACATAGTTTTCCCAAATATTTCATCGGGGGATTCATCGATACCAATATAATTACCCAATGATTTTGACATTCTTTGAATACCATCAGTGCCTACCAAAACCGGCAGAGTCAAAATACATTGTTTCTTGACACCATATGCTTCCTGAATAGTTCTTCCGGCAAGAAGGTTGAATTTTTGCTCGGTTGCCCCAATTTCCACATCAGCCTTAATAGCAACAGAATCATATGCCTGCATTAAAGGATAAAACAGTTCATGGATAGAAATCGGGACGCCTCCTTTAAGCCGTTTTTCAAAATCATCTCGTTCTAACAATCTGGCAATTGTAAATTTCATTGCAAGATTCATAACATCGCTGAAACTCATTTCCTTGAACCATTCCCCGTTAAAATGAACTTCAGTTTTTGATTTATCTAAGATTTTGAAAAACTGTTCCTGGTAGGTTTCAGCATTTTTCATAATCTGATCATAAACTAATTGCGGACGGGTTGAGTTTCTGCCTGATGGGTCCCCGACCATACCAGTATAATCTCCCACGATAAGAACTATTTTATGTCCTAAGTCCTGAAATTGTTTGAGTTTACGAATCCCAATTGTATGTCCGAGATGAATGTCCGGAGCCGTCGGATCAAACCCCTGCTTTATTCGCAAGGGTTTGTTTTCTTTTATTGATTCCTTAATATTAGCCTGAAATTCATCCTCTGGTAATACATCGACTGTTCCACGGGTAATGATTTTCCATTGATGTTCAAATTCCTTTTGAATATTAGTATCGTCTGTCAAAAATAATCTCCTTTTTATGCATCCTTATCGAATTATCGACATATAATAAACGAAGGTTGACCTGTCGGGTTGCCAAATTCGATAATATTCTACCTGACAGGAATACAATAAAGGGGACTTGAAAGTTTTAAACAAGCCTAAAGTATTTTAACTTGACGGGAAGGTGAACCAAGCACACTTTTAAGAGCTATGACAAAAATAAACCAGACAAAATTCCGGCAGGGACGCTGGATGAAATCGATTCTAATATTATTGGGATTATTACTCATTTTATTTATTATTTTGGGTTTTAAGACATATTCGGTCTATGTGTCTGATCTTCCTTCATTTGAACAGCTTCACAATATTGAGCCGAGCCTTAAAACCAAAATATTTGACCGAAACGGCATCCCCCTGAAAGAATTCTACAGTGAAAACAGAGTGCTCACTCCATTCAGTAAAATGCCATCTCATCTGGTTGAAATACTGTTAGCTTCCGAAGACAGAGAGTTTTTTGATCATTGGGGTATGAATGTCAGGCGAATATTTGTTGTTGCAGCCTACAATCTTATAAAAATGCGAATAGCCGCCGGAGCTTCGACAATCTCTCAACAATTGGCCCGTATGTTATTCCTGACAAGAAAGCAGACATTTGAACGGAAATTTAAAGAAGCCCTTACAGCCATCAAATTGGAGCGGACCTATTCGAAAGAAGAAATATTGGAAATGTATCTCAACCAGTATTATTTCGGAAGAGGGTCTTATGGAATTGCCGCCGCATCTCATGTTTTCTTTTCTAAAGATGTTTCAGAACTAAATATTAATGATTGTGCAATATTAATAGGAATGCTCAAAGCTCCGAATAAGAATTCACCCTTTACACATCCCGATAGAGCTTTAAGAGCCCGCAACAGAGTTTTATATTCATATTATACTTTTGATGGTATTGATAAAACCACATATGATTCATTAGTCAATGAAGAGCTTGTAATATCCCCACCAGAAGAAAAATTAGGGATAGCACCATATTTCACTGAGACCATCCGGCAATATATTTATGACAGGTATGGAGAAAATATGTTGTATTCAGGGGGATTGAAAGTATTTACATCATTGGATGCCGGACATCAAAGAGCAGCAGAGGCAGGTATTGCAAAAAAAGTTGGTGACCTTCGTGCGCGTATTGAATGTGGCTAGAGGAAGGACATCGCGAATCACCTGGAGATCAATCCGTATCC
>DAOWMZ010000353.1 GCA_030642845.1 Candidatus Zixiibacteriota bacterium | reverse complement strand
CTACATCGCCAATCAGGTTCATAACTTTAGCTTCATTTGGTTTTGGGCGGCGTTTGTCAACGATGGCCAGGTCTGCATTTAATGCTTTGGCGGTTACCCTGGCAAGTTTAATAGAACCGACATCGGGTGAGACCAGGCAGAGATTTTCGATATTTTTGTCCTTGAAGTATTTGTTAAACAGTTTTGAGGAATACATGTGGTCATGGGGGAGATCAAAAAATCCCTGAATTTGGCTGGCGTGAAGATCCATTGTCATAACCCGGTCGGCACCGGCAATAGTAATAAGATTTGAAACAAGTTTAGCTGTGATTGCAACCCTTGGACGGTCTTTACGATCAGCCCGTGCGTAGCCGTAATAGGGAATGACGGCAGTGATCCTCATAGCCGATGCTCTCCGGGAGGCTTCGATAAGCATCAGTAATTCCATCAGATTATCAGCTGGGGGATTGGTTGGCTGAATAATGAAAACATCAGCTCCGCGAATATTCTCGTTGATTTGAACAAAAATTTCGCCATCGGAGAAAGTTGTCACAGTACAATCAGTAATCCTTTCACCGATATAATCGGCAATGTTGGTTGCTAATGGCCTGTTGGCATTTCCGGTAACAATTCTAATCTCATCACGTACAATCATTGTTCGGTTTGTATCACTCCATCAAAGTTAAACCTGTTTTAAAACGACCATCATGACGTTCTAAATCAGGTTTGCATTCACAACCAATTATGCTGGGGCGCAAGGATTCGAACCTTGGCATGCCAGCTCCAAAAGCTGGTGTCTTACCGCTTGACGACGCCCCATACATCATCTTCTCTTGATTTTGCTAAAAGGTGCTGCTATTACTGGGCACTTTTAGTTCTTTTTCATACGCTTCCAGGACCATCTCTTCGATTATTTTTCTCATCTCACTATTGACCGGATGAGCTATGTCCTGATGGGTGCCGTTGGAACGTTTACGGCTTGGCATTGCAACAAAATAACCTGTATTCCCTTGGATGATCTTCATCCCTCGTACTACGAAAGAGTTATCAAATGTTACATTAGCAAAACCTTTTAATCGTTCCTCATCTCTTAAAGTCACCCGGATCTCTGTAATCTCCATGGTGCCTCCCTTTCAAAAATGAACCTGCCTTTGGAGGGTAATTGGCTCTATTGTGTTAATACACCAATTCCCCCAACCGGAAATTTTTAAATCCTCTTTTCCCGGGATTTTCTTAAAGATCCCAAATATCGTAGGTCCTGATCCACTCATACGGACCAAGACTGCGCCAATTTTTATTAAATCATCTTTAATCCTGCCGAGTTGTGGATAGGACTCAAGATGCACCCACTCAAAGTCATTGCGTGAGCATGACAAATTCTCAATAAATTCATCAACCGTCTCGCAACGGCGTAAAATAAAGGGATTACCAGATTTTGTCAAGTTCATTCTTAGGCGGGAATAGCTCTCAGCAGTCGAAATAGCAATGTCAGGTGATACTAAAACCATATGATAATCAGTAGGATAGCTGACTTCCTCGATATTTTCACCGCGACCGGTAACAAGGGCCTGTCCTTTTGAAAAGAAGAATGGCAGATCAGATCCTATTTCTAGGCCTAATTCAGCCATTTTTTCATAATTTAGTTTCAAATTATATAAAATATTACAAGCTAAAATGGTTGCTGCGGCATCAGAAGATCCTCCGGCTAATCCGGCGGCAATCGGGATATTTTTTTCAAGAGTTATACGCAATCCCTTTTTTAGATTAAATTCTTTTTTCATTAATTGAAAAGCACGGCAGATAAGATTGTCCTTGTCGGGCTTTAACTCGTTGGTATTACTTATAATAAGTCTAATATCAGGCTTGTCTATCAATTCAAAAGAGAGGTTGTCGTACAACGACACAGCCTGAAACAGAGAATTGATATCATGGTATCCATCGGAGCGTTTATTGAGCACTTCCAGAAAAAGATTCACCTTTGCTGGAGTCTTTAAAGTCAGGCTGGTCTGTTTATTTTCCACGATTATCAAATCAAATCCTAAGTCAATATTATTTACAGATGAACCATAATACAAAACAAATATTATTTGTCAATCTATCATGATTTTTATTCATTAACTTGATGGCACTTGTCATTTTGTCAAAATTTATATATTTTTCCTATTCGGATGTTTGAAAAATTATTTTGTATTAGAGGAGATATATCATGGATCCATTTGGAGCACTAAAAACTCTCAAAACCAAACATAACAGTTATCAATATTATCAACTGAGCAGCCTTGCCAAGCATGGTGATATTGAAAAGTTGCCATATTCTATCAAAGTTTTGCTGGAATCAGTTCTTCGCAATGTTGACAATCATGTGATAAGTGAAAAGGATGTTATAAAACTGGCTGGTTACAACGCCAAAAATGTTGGCGATGTTGAACTGCCATTCAAACCGGCCAGAGTTCTTCTTCAGGATTTTACCGGTGTTCCGGCAGTGGTGGACTTGGCTGCTCTTCGTTCAGCCATGAAGCGGATGGGTGGCGATCCCAAAAAGATTAATCCGCTGGTTCCGGTTGATCTGGTTATTGATCACTCTATTCAGGTCGATGCTTACGGCTCTGATGATGCTATCAATATTAATGTCGAGAAAGAATTTGAGAGAAACCAGGAACGTTATCAATTTCTTCACTGGGGACAAAAAGCATTTGATAATTTCCGCGTTGTTCCTCCGTCAACCGGGATCTG
>DAOWMZ010000172.1 GCA_030642845.1 Candidatus Zixiibacteriota bacterium | reverse complement strand
GTCTTTTTCCCGCAAGAAATGCATGGTAAGCATGTGTGTTTTTAGTCGGTTGTTCTGCCAGAGCATCAAGTTCAGGTTGAAGCAATGTAATATTAAGTTTTTCTGCTATTGAAGTAGCAATACCTGCTTGGACAGCAAAAATTTGCGTCATCTTACGCTCATAGGTTTCAGTCCAGATATGGCTGTCATCGGAGACCTTAATCAATTGTGGAATTATGCGCACATGATCAGTATCACCACTTTTGTCCCATAGGATTGTTCCTTCAAGGATATAGCTCACGCCTAGTTCGGCGCCAATTTGCTTAAGTGTTTTATCAGACTCTTTATATTTCATGGCACTGGTGCGGGAGATAACTCCTAAGCCACTGATTTTAGCGATACGGGACGTAATTGCATCGGTGATTCCGTCGGCGAAATTCTCATCTTCTGCACTACCCAGATTCTCAAACGGCAAAACCGCCAGCATCTTTCTGCTCTCTGATTCAACGGAAACATCATCTTTCTTTAGGAATTGCGTATATAATACGGCTATCAACACTATGCCCATAAACCCAATACTTGCCATTAATGGCTTTCGTTTTTTTTGCTTGTCTGTTGTTATCGAAAGAGAGGTTTGAGTCGGGGCAACCAATCGCCTCAGATCACTGATTACACCTGCCGGGACTTGGTATCGCATTGATGGATTTTTTTCCAGCAATTTGGAAACAGTACGCTGGAGTTCTTCCGGAATATCAGATTTATATCGAGCTAATGGTTCAGGATTGTCTTGTGTGATAGCCTTAAGAGTTGCCATCTCATTGTCTCTCTCGAATGGTGTTTTACCAGCAATCATTTCATACAGAACAACACCTAAAGAAAAAAGATCGGAGCGATGATCAACATCTTTTCCCTGTACCTGCTCCGGCGACATATATCGCACAGTACCCAATGTGGAACCTGTTTTTGTAAGATGCTCGCCTCCCTGAATGGCAGCCAAACCAAAGTCCAGTATTTTCGGTCGACCGTAAGCATCAATGACGATATTGGAAGGTTTGATATCCCGGTGGGTGATTTTCTTATCATAAGCAGCATTCAAGCCATCGCATATTTGAATTGCCAGTTCTATGATGCGTTCAAAACTTAATTCATTGCCTTTGAATAATTCACGCAAAGATTGACCTTCAACGAGCTGCATAGCAAAGAATGGTCGCCCCTGAAATTCGCTAACCTGATATATTGTGACAATATTTGGATGATCTAACTTAGCTACTGCTTGAGCTTCCCGTTTGAAACGAGCTCTGCAATCGTCATCCTGGCATAAATGCGATGGCAGAAATTTGAGAGCTACATTTCTTTTAAGACTTCTGTCCTCAGCCAGATACACTTCACCCATCCCACCGGCACCGATTTTCTCGATAATTCGGTAGTGACCGACTTCGGTTCCCTTAGTCAGGGCAATATGGGTTTGTGTATTGTCGTTGTCGTTAGGATTTTCAGACATGAAAACCTCTGCAATATTATCATATAATAATAATTAAAGAAACGTAGAAAGTAATAGCAACTATGAAATTTCGGAATAGTTATCGTTTTTTTGCTACAATACAAACCCGGGTGGTATCTTTATCAGCTTTATCAAAAGTACCGCAACGAAAAACCCCTTTAACAAGAAACCCTGTTTCTCTTAATAATCTTCTCAGAGTTGTATTGCTGTAAGCGCGTTCAGTGTGAAGTTCATCGAATCGTTTCCACTCTTTTCCCACTTTGTAAAAACATGTTATATGCACACTAGCGAACTTTGTCTTTGGATTATATTCATTCTTCCAAATCCAGGCCAGGTTGTCCTGACTGCCTGCATAGACCTGTCCGCCCCAGATAGTCCTGAGAGCAACCGGCGTGTTCATATCAAAAATAAACCATCCTCCGCTTACTAAATGATTGGCGACCGATTTAAAAGCCTGTTTAAGTTGAGTTTCACTTTTGAGATAATTTAGTGAATCATAAAACGAAGTTATCAAATCGAACTGCTCAATTTTAGTAGAATTTTCTGTTGAGAGAATCCTGAAATTAGGAAGAGATTTTCTATACAGCTTTACATTTTTGTTTTTAAGCTTTTTTGCTGCTACCGCAAGCATAGCTGCACTTCCATCAAGTCCGGATACTTTGTATCCTTTTTTTTGGAATTGCTCAATAGCAGATCCTGTCCCGCAACACAAATCAAGGCCGCAAGCGGCTTTTATTTTGAAACGTTTAATTATCTTTATTGTGTATTCCACCATATTAAGAGAATGGTTATCGGCGTGCATAAGATCATAAACGATAGCAAGTTTCGAGTATGGTTCGCTATATTTCATTAAAAATCCTTGTCTAATTTATATATCAATTTTGTGGGCGGCACACGTCCTCGTGTGCCCCTTGAAAGCAGCAGACGAGGGACGTCTGCCAGCCACATTTTGTGGATGGCCGATGCCCACAAATTCTTGTAGGGGCACAGCATGCTGTGCTCTTACAAATGGGCCTGTTGAAAAAGTCCTTTGGAGCAGAAAAGAACGACGGAGACATATTATGTCGTTGACAAGCCCCATCGCTACGCAAAAACTGTATAATCCCGCGTAGAGAGCGGCCTTGTGTCGCCCGTATGAGAAGACGAATCACATCTCAATAACATACATGGGGTTTATCAACAGTCCCAAATGTTTTGGCTAATCATTTTTCAATAATGAATCCATATGTTTAACGGCTCGTTGTAAAATAATATCTTCACCTGAAAGCATATCGTCCAATTTCGGCTCAACAAGAATATGTGGTTGTACACCAACACCCACAAAGTCACGACCATCCGGATAGGTATCTCGTTTGGCACAAACCCGACCCCATCCTCCCCCCGGAAGATTAAAAGAAACAGGTTGACCGGTGCTTCCGTTTGAAGGTTCTCCGATGAGGGTAATATTTTTTAGCTGATCGGTCATGACAAGGAAATCTTCGGCAGCCGATGCGGTCCAATGATTCATCAAAATCGCAACCGGATAAGTAAGAATATTGCTATCCGCTGGGGGGTGTTTATAAGGTGAACCTTCAAACCAGGCATTACCTTCGAAATAGGCTCTGTTCTCTGTTTCGGATAATGTGTCAAAACTTCCCCAAGCTTTATGAGCCCCGCGGTGTTCTCGGGTTTTCCAGGTTGATCCGATAAGAGTATCGGTTGTAAAGTGTGAAAGAATACGTGCTCCCACACCGGTATTACCACCTCCATTTTTGCGAACATCAATAATTAACCCACGAGCAGAACTTAATTCAAGCAGATATTTCTCGAAGTCATCCGCAGTCTTCATATCATTAAAACTATTCAAAGCGATATAGACAATGCTGTCCTCAAGCCAGCGAAACTCAGTAAGACCTCCACTTGTTTCTAATGGCGGGTACCATTCAAGTCCGGTTCGGTTGCGGACCAGGTTGATTTCTAATGTATCATTCCCAAGTGTAAGGAATGTTAATTTTACTTCGGTATCATGCCATCCGGACAGTATATGAAATCCACAGAAATACCATCGCCAGTGATCAGTTGAAGATGAAAAGTATGGAAAAACCTTCTCCATCATATAATCTCTGGTAGGAATGCCATCAACAGCGACTAGCTCGGAACCTAAGGGAATTATATCTTTAAGAGATGTGTCGACATTACTGATGTAAATTTTCTCCTGCATTTCAAGCAGACCAACTTTAGGGCGGTCCAGTGAATCCCAGTAATTCTGAGGCATTGATACACCGGTATGCCCATCGTTAAGAAGAGCTGCAAAATGTTGAAGAACTTTGTAGTAATCGTAAGTATTTTTAGTTTCTAAAACTTTTGGAATAAACTCCTTAAAAGTACTATCCCAGTTAAGATCCGGAACCTGATCAAAATATGCAAAATTATAATTTACTTCCTGCCAGAATAAGGCCAAACCATAAATTTTTTCTACATCATTAAGTTCAGTATTATCACTTTGTGTTTGTTCGGCATTACCGTTTGAAAAGAGTAAAAACAGCATCCAAAAACATAAAAATAATTGTTTCATTGGTATTCTCTCCATAAGATAGTTATTTTCAACAAATTATGATCTCAAATTTAATTAGCAACCTATAATCAACACACAATATTAATGTATCCGATGGGCCACTTAGCGAATTTGAGTTATAATCTCGATAGGCTGTAAACCCACAAATACAAAATATGTTATTTTTCGTCAAAATTGTAACGATTTTTTCAAATAAAAGTTGAAATCTTCGGTAATATCTGTAACCATAGCACAAAGGATTATTTTTAAAGAAAGTGCAAGGGTAAAATTATGTCCACAATTTTTTGGATATGGATGGCGGCAGCAGTAATTTTTCTGATTTTGGAGCTTATTAGTCCAACACTCTTTTTTGTCTGCTTTGTTGCCGGCAGTGTAATAGCTGGAATTTTCAGCTATTTTTCACCCGATCAATATTACTGGCAATTGGGAATTTTTGTAGTAGTTACTCTGGGGTTGCTTCCACTTACAAGATATATTGCTAAAAAAATAACCAAACCGGCACCACGCAAAAGTAATATTGATGCTTTGATAGGCAAAGTGGCTCTGGTAACCAAAGCAATCGACCCCGATCTGGGCGGCCAGGTTAAGTTTGAAGGGGAAGTTTGGATTGCTCAGGCTGATAATAAAATTGAAGTTAACCAAAAGGTTCGCATTAAGTCTGTCACCGGGACAAAGCTTCATGTTGAACCGTTAGAGGAGAAAGGATAATACAATGGACATGAATCCGGTATTAATATTTTTGATAGTGATAGTTGCTTTTGCATTTATCATTGTCCCAATGTCAATCCGCATCATTCGCCCCTTCGAGAGAGGGTTGGTAGAACGATTGGGTAAATACCAGAGATTACTGGAACCGGGATTGAATATGATTGTCCCCTTTTTTGATACTGTAATCAAAGTTGATATGCGTGAAGTAGTGCTTGATGTCCCGCCACAGATGGTTATCACTAAGGATAACGTAAACGTGGAAGTGGATGCTGTAATCTATGCTCAGGTAACAGACCCGGCCAGAGCTCGTTATGAAATTTCCAACTATATTCTGGCGGCAACAAAACTGGCACAGACAAATCTGAGAAACGTTATCGGCGAGATGGATCTGGATGCCTGTTTAAGTTCACGTGATGTGGTCAACGTCCAACTCCGTGATGTGCTTGATGAAGCGACTGACAAGTGGGGCGTTAAAGTCAACCGGGTTGAGATGCAGCGTATTGATCCGCCGGTTGATATAACAGAGGCTATGAGTCGTCAGATGAAAGCAGAACGCGATAAGAGAGCGGCTATTCTTGATGCAGAAGCTGTTCGTCAGGCAGAAAT
>DAOWMZ010000008.1 GCA_030642845.1 Candidatus Zixiibacteriota bacterium | reverse complement strand
TTTTGTTTCAAGATAAAGATCAAATGCAGAAAGTTTAATATGTAATTCTACAGCATCAATTTGAGTATTTGCAATCTTCTTTCTTGCACTCCGTTGTCCAAAAAACTCAAATTCCTGGCTGACTGAGATTGAAAATTCCGATTCTTTGAATCCGGGGGCGTTCCATCCAAACTCCTCAAACTCAGCATTCAACTCCGGATTTGACCAGAGTCCTGCCTGCTTAAGGTTGCTTCTCGCAGCCTGTAGTTGGAAGTTGAATGACTTCAAAATGGGGTTTTCTGTTGCTACCAATTTAAGGGCATCATTCAGGGTCATGACAGAATCACTTAATTCTATTTTAGATTCATTAGTATCAAATGGGGCTTGCCAGAAATCAAATGCCCGGGCATTTGATGATAGAAACAAAATAATCGCTAATATAGAAGCTCTTAATATGTCTGTTTTTCCTTTCATCTACAATTCTCCAAATAGGTTAATGCAATTCTCCACTCATACCTGTAGCCAGGTTGTGCTGGAGTATTATTCAATTAATTAGTGAGATGAAAGAATCAACAACGAATGATTACTGTTGCTAATGATAAGGACGGCGGGCTTTGCCCAAAAATTGAATGATATTTAAGAATATTTAAATCAACGCTAACGGTTGATGAAGTTGATATTATTGATTCAATTACAGGTATTGAACTTGATTTTACCACATAACTATAATCAGTTGTTCGATTACGTTTTAACCATTGTGATCCGGTTAGCTCCAGATCATAACAATCATTACAATCGCTATGCTCATCATGAATATCCTCAGTCACATCGAATTTACAGATTTCTGTTTCACCGCAACAAGGCAGGCAAATCGTTTCAACTTTAATATTTCCATCATTGCCGATACATAGAACATTACTGTTTCCTGCAAAGATTATTCCAACCAGAAATATCAAATTCATAAGTGAAGTGATTATTTTTTTAATCTGTAAATTCATAAGCTTAAAATATAATATCGGCTTTATCGTTAGTCAATTTATTATTATTAGTTTAACACTTGATTGCTAATTATGTTTCAATCATAAAAATAAACTTGGCGGAGGTTTAGTGGGAATACACCGTAATCTTTTGTATCACTGCGACATACAACACATCTCACTTCTGAAGCGATTCGGAACTATTCCGATTTTTAAATCAGAATAATATCCAATCCGCTTTTAAGAGAATCCGAGCGGACGCAGATACAAGACATGGAAGACCTATCTTACGATTGATTTGATATTACCCAAGAGCTACATCCAAAGTCATCATTACTGCAAAACCAAGAATTGCTCCCATAGTAGCAGCGTGAGAATGTCCGCCCGTTTGTGACTCGGGTACTAATTCTTCAATTACTACAAAAATCATGGCTCCGGCAGCAAAAGCTAGAGCGTAAGGTAAAATCGGACGAGCCATTATAACCAGGGCGGCACCAAAAACACCGGCCATTGGTTCGACAATACCTGATAACTGGCCATACCAAAAACTTCTCATTCTGGAAAATTTTTCACGTCTTAATGGCATTGAAACTGCAGTTCCTTCGGGGAAATTCTGAATACCGATTCCAATTGCCAGTGCTACCGCCCCGGCAAGTGTTGCCGATTCCAAACCAACGGCTGCTGCACCAAACGCAACACCAACAGCCAGACCCTCTGGGATATTATGTAAAGTGATAGCCAGAACCAAAAGAGTAGTTCTCTGCCAACTTGTCTTAATACCCTCGGCCTGATTAGTTTTCATTCCGCGATGAAGGTGCGGAAGGATTCTATCGATCAGTCTTAAGAAAAATGCTCCCGTTAAAAATCCTACTACGGCCGGAACCCATGAGGGAACGGACATTCCTTCCGACATTTCTATGGCAGGTGCCAGAAGTGACCAATAGCTGGCTGCAATCATAACTCCGGCAGCAAATCCGAGCATACCATCAAGCACTTTACGACTTCTCTTTTACAGGAAAAACAAGAGCCGCCCCAAGAGCTGTCATAAACCAGGTGAAAATTGTTGCCAATAGTGCTTGCATAACGGGATGCAATCCTGTAAACCAATCAATCATTATAATACCTTCCTAAGACAGACTTCTTTTACAATATCTTAAAAGCAATTATGAGAGTTTTACGAAATACTGCTCTGTATGAATCTGCCCTGATTCCTTTTTTGAATGCTTTTTAAAACCCTCTTTTTCCAAAATTTCTGTCATGGGTTTTATCATCAATGGGTTTCCGCATAAAAATACATGCGTATTTTCGGGCGTGGGTTTAAGTCCCCAGGCTTTTTCAAGAGTACCATCAATCCATAATTTTTGTACAAAACCTTCATGGCCATTCCAGGGTGCAACTTCCTCATGGGCAAGGCTCAATATCGGTATATAGGTAAAGTTATTATTAGCCGATGCCAGAGTTGTCAACTCATCATTATAACCCAGATCTGATGAATGGCAGGCTCCATGGATAACAGCAAATCGATGTCTGACTCCCTTTGCTAATTCAGTGCGGATCATACTCATATAGGGAGCAACACCGGTTCCGGTGGCAGCTAAAACTACATTGAATTCACTGGGAACTTCTGACAATGTAAACATACCCTTGAATTTAGATCCCATCCAAAGTTTATCACCCGGTTTTAAATTCAATAACCGGGGCGTTAACGATCCGGAACGAATCAGCCCTATATAAAACTCAATATACTTTTTAGCAACCGATGATGAAGCTACAGAATATGCACGCATTATGATTTTATCAGGATCTGGCGTTTTTTCTTCGGGGTCAGTTGACGGGCATCTTGATGCTGAGCCGGGCAATCCCAAAACACAGTACTGTCCCGGTTTAAAATCCGGTAACTCCCATCCTTCAGGAATAACTCTCAATTTAATCAAGCCAGGTGTCACTTCTATTCTTTGACTTACTATTGCATTTAGTTCTTTAACCGCCATGACCCTCCCGATTCTAATCTTGTTATTTATAATTCTTAATCTGCCTGTGAAAAGTCATCTTTACCAGCACCACAATCAGGGCAAACAAAATCATCAGGTAAATCTTCAAATGGTGTTCCGGGTTTAATCCCTTCTTCAGGCAATCCTGCTTTCGGATCATAAACCCATCCGCAAACATCACAAACATATTTTTTCATAATATTTATCCAAATATTTCCCTGTTACCAATTCTTCAAAAATGAGTGAACCTGAACGAAACCTTCCTCTTTGGCTTTACTTGCAAAACCTGATATAATAAATACTATTGCGCTGTATCAGTAGAAGGTGTAAAGACCCGCTGACCCAATTCACGATCAACCTGAAAAAGTCCCGCTTTGGAGTCACCGAGAAGTTTCAGATGTTGGATTATTCCCTTAGCAGTTGCTTCTTCTTCAACCTGTTCATTAACAAACCACTGCAAAAATATGTGGGATGCATGATCTTTTTCATCCAAAGCGATATCTACTAAATTGTTTATCAGACCGGTTACTTTTTGTTCGTGGGCATAGGCTACTTCAAAAACATCCAGCACCGAATTCCACTCAAACGGCGGTTCGTCTATCTGTGAAATCCTGGAACGACCATCACGTTCAATAATGTAGTTAAACATTTTAAAGGCATGTGAAATCTCTTCCTGATATTGAATTTGCATCCAATGAGCAAAACCGGGAAGATCAATAGATTCCAAATAAGCCGACATGGACAGATACAGATGCGCCGAATAAATTTCTGCTGTTACCTGATCATTTATAGCATCTTCCATCTTTTTGCTAATCATAAAGTACGATCTCCTTTTATTTCAAATACAATTTATCTGCACACAAGGAAATTAATGTTCCATTGTGAATTCCTGAAAATCAAAAAACATCCCGGTGTTAGTTAGATAATCAATTTCAGCCTGTACTATTGCTGTATGACCATCTTCAATTTCAAGAAACGGTTTGAAAAATTCACTATTACTGTCCACTTCATTAAACATTTTACGATAAAAATCGGATGTCTCATGCTCCAGAACTAATGCTTTTTTGAGCATCTCCAATTCGGTTTCAAATTTATTTTCCCTCAATTTGTTGTCCAGTTGTTTTACCCCTTTTTTGATTATCTCCTGCGAAGGAACAACTGATTTTAAATTGCTCGATGAGACTTTTCCGGTTTTTTCCCATCCAGCTAACTGACTCTCAAGGAAATCTATATGCCCCTGCTCTTCGTCACCCAGCACTTTAAAAACTCTCCGACCCATTTCATCAGATATATCGTCAAGATTGTTAAGGTAGCAATCTCGAACTTTTTTTTCATATTCAATAGCCGTTTTGATGGCTTCTTCGATTGTCATAAGATCCCCTTGATTCATTAATTTTCAAGTAATATCATATCATCATATTCAATTTCAAAACGTAATTTGTGTTTTGCTTCTTCCTGGGCCAGACCGAGCAAAATCTCTTTAAGACCGGCATTGTTGGTGGCTTCGGCAAGACTATTGTAGAGCTTATAAGCCTCTTTTTCAGCCTTCATGGCTACAATCAATGCTTCCTGATACCCGATAGTAGCATCAAGCTCTATCTCCACGAGATGATCGCCGATTTGCAGATCGGCAATTTTTTTCTCTGCTTCGAGCAAAAGTTTACCGCTTTTGACTCTTTCGAGTTTTGCTTTGTGCCCCTGTTCTTCTTTGGCAAATCCCAAAAATACTTCTTTAATATTCTTAAGCTCAGATCTGTTGGCAAGATCATTGTAAAAGTTGGATGCTTCCTGTTCTTTTTGTATTGCAAAATCCAGGATTTCTTCTGCTGTTTTCATTACCATCTCCCTTCAGGTTCAATTTATGCTTTCCATAATCCGTGAAGATTACAGTATTCGCGGGCAGTCACACTATCAGCTACTATCATAAAAGTCGCTTCAGGCTTTTCATTCGGGTTGAGGAATTGACGATAGGCTTTGCCATTGGCAATCAACTCAATCCATTCAATGTAATGCTTGTCTTCCATCGGATGGGAGACATCCCCGACCTTGACCTTGTAGCCACCATCAATCTTTTCTATTACAGGAACGTGCTTTTCGGTTGCGGCATCGACTTCGCCTTCCTTCAATAATTTCATATCCTGTCCACAACAAACCAATGTACCACCAGCAGCATGAATCACTTCGACGATGTTGCCGCATTTTTCGCACCTATATACCTGCATTCTTTCAGTTGCCATTTTTCTATCCCTTCACTTTCAATATCCATCTTCAAAATTACTCGACGGGATTTCTCCCGTCAAGTAACATTTATTATACTGTTTCTGCTAAATACTCAGCCACTCCCTCAGCAGTAGGCTTCATACCCCTTTCACCATCTTTCCAATTGGCCGGACATACTTCGCCCTGATTTTCTGTGAATTGCAAAGCATCAACCATGCGCAAGGCCTCTTCAACATTTCTACCTAATGGAAGATCATTGATAACAGAATGGCGAATTATACCTTCTTTGTCAATAAGGAAAAGACCTCGTAAGGCCACTGATTCATCAAACAAAACTCCGTAGTTGCGGGAAATGTTTTTATTCAAATCTGCAACAAGCGGATATTTTATCTGTCCAATACCACCATCTTTTGGTTCGGTATTCTTCCATGCAAAATGAGTAAACTGTGAATCAACCGAAACACCAATAACTTCGGTATTTTTATTTTTGAATTCTGTCAGAGCCTTATCAAATGCGATAATTTCTGACGGGCAAACAAAAGTGAAATCGAGTGGGTAGAAAAACAAGACTACATACTTGCTGCGATAATCAGAAAGCTTCAACTCTTCGATTGAATTGTTTCCCATTACCGCTTGAGCAGTAAAATCCGGGGCTTCTTTGGTTACTAAACTTGACATCATAATCTCCAATTAATATTATTATTTCTTCTTATTATTAGTTTCATCCGTAGGGATACATTCCCTTTTTAATTGTTTCCAGTGTCTCAAGAATTTTATTATGTTTCTCTTCATCAATAAGCAGGTAATCTATAAGATATTCCTGAACAACCATCTTCTTACCCTTGAGAGCTTCTTTGGCTTCATTGGCAAGTTCAACGGTCTTCTCTTCAAGCTTGATATGTTTTTCTATCAAATCCCAAACGTTGGTCAATTCGTCAGGATTGAGTGAAATTGTTCCTGCTTCCAGGCTATTAATAATCATCTCCTGAATCCGATAATGCATTTGCGAGTCGCGTTGAATAATCTCCATAACCAGACGAATCAATGGATTCTCAGTCTTTTCAATAACTTTTCCGGTAGAAGCTACTGATGAGTTTTCAATTTTTTGCCAGCGACGCATGTTGTCGATAATCTTTTCTTGTGTTTCTTTGGTTGACATTTCCTTAACCTCCGCTTTGATATTTGATTTTTTAAAACTTTATTGTTTACAGTCAGAACAGATTCCATAATAATTCAAATGGTAACCACTGACTTGATAACCGTTAATAATTTTTGCCATTTCAATTTTTTTATTGTCATATGAAATTTCGTGAACATCATCAATCCTGCCACACACGGTACATAAAATATGATAATGCTTGTTAATATTACCGTCAAAACGAGCTTCTTTACCGGCAACATCCAATTTCTGAATAATACCCTTTTTAGCCATTTGATCCAAGTTCCGGTAGATTGTTCCCAAGCTGATATTTGGAATCCGCTTGCGAACGAGATTATACAGAATAGCTGCAGTAGGGTGAGTTATTACTTTTCTTAGTTCCTCAAGAATCACATCTCGTTTTCGGGAACTTCTTCGAAATAATTTTTCTTTCATAATAACCTCAAAATCTATAACAATAATAGTTATTGTTATTCTTAATTACTACATAACCGAATATAAAATTATTAGTTCCCATTTTTTGAAGATTTTAATAATTATTACGAGAATACAATCTATATAACTGCGGGACTATGGCATACATCACACACTATGTTGATGTAATACCTATAACTATACGGCTATAATCGAAGATTTATTAAAAATTTAAATAAATAATCTATTAAAGTGAACTTTATAAATTATGACATTATGTGTTACATTGTAAATTATCAAAGATTAAAAATATGAGTATGAATTGATTTTTTAAGAATATACGGCTAAGAACTTAATTATAATTCTTCAATTGAGTCATATAATAATATATGGAACCAAAGTGCGTAAACAATGTTAGGGTTTTGAAAAAGAAACTTGAATAATATTAGTAATTTATATATTTTAAAATAAGCTTCAGGAGGTTAAATGCCCATTAATAAAAAAAAGACAGTAGATTCAAAAGCAAATCAGATTAGTTTACCTAAAAAAACTATGCTGGGTCTTTTTGACAATCTGTTAAAAACCAGATTATTGGATGAACGTTTTCGCAAGCTTTACCGTCAGGGTCGCTTTGCCGGAACCTATTTTTCAGCGGTTGGCCAGGAAGCAACGACTGTTGGTCCGACTTATGGACTTCGCGATGAAGATATAATCGCCCCTTCTCACAGAGAAATCGGTGCTAATGTCACCAAAGGCGTTCCTCTCGATAAAATTATTGCTCAGGTTTATGCCAGAGAAAGCTCTCCGGATAAGGGGAAAAGCCACCCCTGTCATTATGGATGGAAGGCAAAAGGGGTTATCACGCCCTCTTCAACTCTGGCCGGACAGACCGTTGTGGGCACTGGTTGTGCTATGGGATTTAAGATTATGAAAAAAGACAATGTGGTTTTGGCTTTTTTTGGCGAAGGATCAACATCGCGCGGTGGTTGGCACGAAGCTTTAAATTATGCCGGTATTCATAATCTACCAATAGTCTATATCTGTCAGAATAACCTCTGGGCGGAATCGGTCCCATCAACCCTTCAGGCTGGAATTGAAGATTTTTCCGACCGAGCCAAAGCTTACGGTTTTCCAGGGATCACAATTGATGGTAATAACGTTTTTACTGTTCATAAAACTGCCTCCGAAGCTATATCTAAAGCTCGTAAAGGAGAAGGTCCTACATTAATCGAGTGCAAAACCTATCGCTGGTACGGCCATTCAGAAATTGATCCGGCCGATTATCGAACTCAGGAAGAACTTGAAGAATGGAAAAGAAAAGATCCGCTGCAAATAGCTGAAAAAATTCTGATGGATCTTAAAATTCTTACTACAACCAAAAGAGAAGCATTGGTTGAACAGATAAATCAGGAAATTGATGAAGCGATTGAATCGGTTGAAAAGGATGCTTATGCAGCACCGGAAGAAGCTTATATTGATGTTTATTCAGAACAGTTCCCTGTTAAACGGGTTGATTGGTAGGAGTATTAAATGAAAAAAACTACATATATTGAAGGTATCACCGAAGCGCTTGATGAAGAGATGGAGCGTGATGAAAAAGTCTTTTTAATCGGTGAAGATATTGGAATTTACGGAGGCGTTTTTAAAGCCACCAAAGGTTTGCTTGATAAGTATGGTGCTGAGAGAGTAATTGATTCACCGATTTCCGAAGTTTATATAGCCGGTGGATCTGTTGGTGCTGCTATGGTTGGACTTAAACCTGTGGCAGAAATTCAGTTTGCTGATTTTATTACACCATCTATGGATCAAATTATTCAACAGATGGCCAAGATGAGATACCGCACCGGAGGACAGTGGACCTGCCCAATGACTATTAGGGTTTGCTGTGGCGGCGATATCGGCGGGGGGTTATATCACTCACAGATAAATGAACAGTGGTTTTTCTCGCAGCCAGGTCTGGTTGTGGTAATGCCTGCCACACCATACGATGCCAAAGGATTATTAAAATCGGCCATCAGAGGAGATGATCCGGTTATATATTTTGAACATAAGAGACTTTACCGTTGGATTAAAGAAAATCTTCCTGAAGAAGATTTTACTGTACCTATTGGCAAAGCTGCTTTGAGAAAAGAAGGTTCCGACGTCACACTGGTTTCATATGGTTTGATGTATCATCGCTCTATGGAAGCAGCTTTAGCTTTGGAGAAAGAGGGCATTTCAGCAGAAGTTATCGATATGCGAACAATCCTGCCCTGGGATCGTGAGATGATTTTTGAATCTGTAAAAAAGACTTCAAAAGCTGTACTTGTTCAGGAAAGTTCAAAAACCGGTGGTGTTATGGCAGAAATTTCAGCATCAATTACTGAGGAAGTTTTTGATTTTCTGGATGCACCTGTAGCACGTGTCTGTGGTCTTGATGTTCCGGCTATTCCGTTTGCACCGCCAATGGAGCATCTTTTCCTGCCCAATGCAGAAAAAATATCAAAAGCCGTAAAAAATATTATTGAATATTAGGGAGGACATATGGAATATAAGGTGATAATACCCCCATTAGGCGAATCAGTTATTGAGGGAACAATCGTCAAATGGTTAAAAAATGAAGGCGATACAGTAAAAGTTGACGACCCTCTTGTTGAAATTATGACCGACAAAATTAATATTGAGATTCCATCATCTTATAATGGGGTTATGAAAAAACATCTCGTCGATATTGATACGGTTGTAGAAATCGGACAGGAAATCGCAATTATGGATGTTGAAGGTGAAGTGACCGAATCAAAAACCTTTGACACTTCATCAGTACCGACTAAGGAAAAAATACCACCGGAACAGAAAGCACCTGTACCGGCAGAAGAATTCTCCGAAACGGCCATACACCATCGGTGTGAAGGTATTCATGCTGATGAAAATGCTATCGATGCCGGCATCAAAGCAATTAAATCGTCGCCAGTTGTCCGAGGATTAGCGCGTGAACATTTTATCGATTTACGCAAGGTACATGGAACTGGTAAAAATGGGCGTATTAGCAAAAATGATGTAATAAAATACATCGACGCCCGTCATACGGTCGATATTGTCAATCCCGATTTTCAATTCCCGGATCTTGAACTGGAAGAAATTATTCCGGTTACCGGTGTTCGAAAAGTCATCTCTGAACATATGGTTAAGTCGGCTTTTACCATTCCGCATGTTACCACTTTTGATGAATGCGATATGACCCGCATAATAGCGTGGCGCAAAAGATATGTGGACAAAATCGAAAAAGAACATGGTGTAAGGATTACCTTTATGCCATTTATTGCCAAGGCAATTATTTTTGCAGCTAAAGATTTCCCATGGATTAATTCCACCCTCGAAGATGATAAACTGCATGTTAAAAAGTATTTTAATATCGGCATGGCGGTTTCCCGTGACAATTCATTGATTGTTCCCGTGATAAAACACTGCGAGCAAAAATCACTCTTACAGATTGCCAAAGACATGCATGATCTCGCTGATAAAGCCAACGCCGAGACACTGAAAATTGAAGAAATCACTGGCGGTACAATTTCAATCACTAATGCCGGAGGTATGGGTGCGCTTGCTTCTACTCCGATTATTTCCAAACCACAAGTAGCTATACTGGGCTTCCATAAGATTGTTGAACAACCTGTCGTGCGTGATGGTGAAATTGTTATTAGACATATTTCAAATTTTGGCTTATCATTTGATCATCGGGTAGTTGATGGCGGCTATGCTGTTCAGTTTTTACGCCGCATGATTGAATATCTTGAAGATCCTGATAGCTGGGTACTTGGAGTTGTATAATAGGTAAAGGTAATAATTCTATGGCTGATAAATTTAAACTGGTCGTTATTGGAGCCGGTCCCGGCGGATATGTTGCCGCTATAAAAGCAGCTCAACTTGGAATCAAAACGGCTATTATTGAAAAAGAATATTTTGGCGGTGTATGCCTCAA
This sequence comes from Candidatus Zixiibacteriota bacterium, assembly GCA_030642845.1. GTDB lineage: Bacteria > Zixibacteria > MSB-5A5 > GN15 > FEB-12 > DAOWMZ01. The sequence continues at coordinate 4,797 of DAOWMZ010000008.1, read as the reverse complement.
CTGGGGATGTATTCCATCCAAAACACTTCTCTATGTAACAGAGCTGAAAAGAACAATTGAAAGTGCCAAAAGGATTGGATTGAAAACTGATAATGTAGAAATCGACCTTAATAAGCTTCGTAAGCACAAAAATGATACCATAAAGAAGCTGACCGGAGGTGTGAAATTCTTACTTGAAAAAGCCGGTGTAACTATTCTAAATGGCACAGCATCATTTAAGTCTAAAAATGAAATTGAAGTTACCGATGGTAATAATAAAACCATAATCACATCGGATAATTTTATTATATCCACCGGAGCCTCCCCAATCGAACTGCCGATGCTAAAATATGACGGCGAGAAAATAGTGGGCGCACGCGAGGCTATAGAAATTTCCTCGATACCAAAAGAAATGCTGGTTGTTGGTGCCGGTCCTATTGGTGTAGAAATGGCCACAATATACCAGACGCTTGGTACGAAAGTTACAATTGTTGAGATTTTTGATTCGGTTCTGCCAACTCTTGATGAAGAAATTTCTGCTGCTTCGGAAAAAGCATTGAAAAAACAGAGAATGAAAATATTGCTGTCATCAAAAGTTGTATCATCAAAAGTTGAGCAAAATGAAGTTAAGGTCAGCATTGAGACACCATCCGGTGAAAAAGAATTAAGTTTTGATATGGTTCTCGTCTCGGCTGGAATGAAACCGAATTCCGGAAATCTCAATCTGGAGAGTATCGGCGTAAAACTCGATAAGCATGGTTTTATTGATACTAATGATAAGATGCAGTCGAATATTTCGAATATTTATGCAGTTGGCGATGTAGCTGGCGGGATTTTGTTGGCACATAAGGCTTCGCATGAAGGTATCGTTGCTGCAGAATCTATAGCAGGTGGTTCGCATACGGCTGATTGGAAGGCTGTGCCCTATGCTGTTTTCACTGATCCGGAAATCGCCGGAATCGGTTTGACTGAAAAGGATGCTGTAAAGACAGGAAAGAAAATTAAAATCGGACGGTTTCCTTATAGAGCACTCGGCAAAGCAGTTGCAACATTAGCAACAGAAGGTTTTACAAAAGTTATCTCCGATGCCGATACTGATGAGATCTTAGGGATTCATATTTTTGGTCCGCATTCAGGCGATTTAATATATTCTGCTACAATTATAATGGAGATGGATGGTACCGTTGAAGATCTCTGCCAAATGATGGCAGTCCATCCAACTCTGTCTGAGGCAATGATGGAAGCAGCTATGAGCAGTGACAAAAAAGCTATCCATATTCTAAATTAAAGTATTTCAATCGTTGTGTCATTCCCAGCTTGACTGGGAATCCAGGCTTTTCTAATGCGCGGGCAGGAATCCTTTCCTGCCCGATTCATTCAACCCTAATTTCTCAACATTGTGCCTGAGAGACGTCCACGTCTGCTGGCACACATTGTGTGTTTTATTAAGGGCAGACGAGGACATCTGCCGCCCACAAAATTATGAACATGAAAACTCCCCACAGCAAGACTGTGGGGCACCCTTGCTTTTAGTTTTTGTTGTCTATTATTTCTTGGATTGTTTGTGGAATGATTTCATCATAACCAAAATGCCTGACAAAATTATCAACGAGAAGATTAATTATAGTATCAATACTGACTTCCATCCCAAGTAATTCGCTGATGGAACCAACCGGATATTCGGTTATACCGCACGGGTTTATTAATTTAAAATAATCAAGGTCAGTATTGACATTCAAAGCCAGACCATGATAAGTAATCCATTTTGACAAAGCCACACCGATTGCACCAACCTTCTGATCGTTCACCCAGATTCCTGTTAACCCCTTTTTGATACTAGCTTTTAAGCCTAACTCATCAAGAGCCTTAATGACAACTAATTCCAAATCTCTTAGATACTTATGGGCATCTTTGTCCCGGCTTTGAAGATTTATAATTGGATATAGAATAACCTGGCCGGGGCCATGAAAAGTAATATCACCACCACGTTCAATTTCAAAAAGATCAATTCCCTTTTGCTGTAAAGATTCTTTTGATACAAGAAGATTATTTTTATCCGTACCGCGTCCCATCGTTAACACCGGATCATGTTCACAGACAATCAAACAATCAGGTATCGCTGATTCATAACGTAGTTTAATTAGTTTTTTCTGAATTTCCCATGCCTGATCGTATTTTATACGACCAAGGTTGATATAGTAAAGTTGTTTCAAAATAAGTTTCTGCAATAATTCATCCTGCCTTAATTAATCATATCCATCAATTGTAATAGCTAGTCAAGAAAGTAGTATTGGACATCAAAGTATCTTATTTCTCCGGTTCCACTGAGAGCGAATCGTTGACAGGATGACAACAATTGACTGTTGTCTTTCCGCTTTCCTGTTTTTCTATTTTGGGGCTGATATACGGAATGCCTAAAGACATGCCCCTTAGTATAAACAGAAAGGCCAAAACAACCGCTCCGGCTGGAAGAATTTTTCTCAATCCGGATCTAAATTTAAAACTGATTAACTTCCCAACTAATGACATCGTAAGCATAACCGGAATCGTTCCTATTCCAAAAACAGCCATGTACATTACGCCACCCAGAGGTGTACCCGTTGAAATAGAACCGGCAATTGCGATATACACCAGTCCACAGGGTAGAAAACCATTTAGTATTCCGATTCCAAATAACGAACCGATAGTATTTTTATTAATTAGACTGAGCCAAAGCCCTTTCATTTTCATGACCACCTTATTATGCAGTTTGGCACCAGTTAGAAATGCGGCATATTTACTGGGTAAGAATAATGCCAATAGTATCAAAACACCCATAGCGATGGATAGAACCTGCTGATACCCCCCAATGAATAACGACTGGCCGACAAAACCAAAGACCAGGCCCAGAACTGCATAGCTAACAACTCGACCTATATTATAAAATAATCTGCCAATTATTAGCTGGTGTTTGGGTGTGTCACCAATCGGCAGAGCAATTGCGATTGGTCCGCACATTCCAATGCAGTGCAAACTTCCCGCAAGGCCAATTAGTAAAGCTGTCCATAGTTCCATGATCCCTCCTAATTCAAAAACAACGGTGATTGGCTGTAGTATTCGATCGAGTCTGCCATCCAATCAACCTTAACCTGCCAGTATCCTCGCACCATCCGATCAATTGCAATTTCCTGAATACCCGATGAATCGAGTTTGATCGGTATCTCAACATCAAGACGTGCATTGGATGGACGGAATAATTTTATTGTTCCGACAACATCCGTTTCATTATTAACAGGGAACTTTATCAAAATGTTTCCACTGGACGCAATTTCAACAGAAACATCGGAATTGTTTTTCCGCGTTCGCTCCATCTTGTCGATCTGATCCTGGTAAACCAATTCCTTCCGGTAATAATCATCTTCCACCATTTGGAAATCCTGAAAAGAAACATAAAATACAATTGACAGCATAAACAGAACGAATCCTCCGTATAAAAATGCAACTCCATAACCCCACTTTGATTTATGCTTCTTATTTGTCATCGGAATCAGTCCTTTCAGGAGCCATAAAACTTGTACTGACTTCATCAACTACTTCGCCATCAGCAAGAATCTCAATGACTACTATTAACGAAGTAGTATATATAAAATTTCGCGGGATCTCAATTATAAATGCTGCTTCGGTGATTTCCTCCGGTTTCAAGTTGATTTCACCGGCTGCTATGGAAAGCTTTCCATCAGATGGAACCTTAAGTCGAAAATCAAGAGACACATTATCAAAAGTCTTGTTTGTAATTTTAGCCGTATAAAGGTTGCGAATAATATTATCACTTTCATAGTACATCGATCCTGAAGCCCGCAGAATAATTGCCTCCACCTCTGTTCGATTAAAAAGCAATCCAATCGACAAAGTCAGTAAAAGAGTCAGAACAATAGAGTAAACAATAATCCTCCCGGTAAATCGGGATTTCACTTCACCTGATAATTTGCTCTCGGATGAATATTTTATTAAACCCTGAGGACGATTGGTTTTTTTCATAATATCATTACAGGCATCGATACAAGCGGTACAATTGATGCATTCCAATTGAGTACCGTTGCGAATATCAATTCCAGTGGGACAAACTTTCACACAGACAAAACAATCAATACAATCTCCCCTGTTTACCTTCTCGACACCTGGTTTGTTTTTTCCCCTCGGTTCACCCCGCTTATAATCGTAAGCGACAATGATAGTATTGGAATCGATAAGCACCGATTGAAGCCGTCCATAAGGGCACACCATAGTACAAGCCTGCTCTCGAAACCATGCAAAAACACCATAAAACAGGAAGCTGACAATCATAGTCGCCGCAAAAGCTGTCGGATGATTCATTGGTGACTGGCTTATCAGGTCAATGGCTTTTTCTGCTCCGATTATATAGGCAATAAAATAATTACAAATTAAAAGAGATATTAATAGGAATATTGTATGCTTGAATAATCTTTTGAAAATTTTATTGATTCCCCAGGGTGCTTTGTCCAGTTTTTTTTGCTGAAATTGAGAACCATCAATTAAATAATCTATTTTTCTGAAAACCATTTCCAAAAATATTGTCTGCGGGCAAACCCACCCGCAAAATAATCTTCCGAATATTGCTGTGAATAAAACAATGAACACAACCATTGTCAAAGCGGCCATTACCAGCAGGTGGAAGTCCTGCGGTTTGAAAATCAAACCAAAAAAAATGAAGTGGCGTTCAAATATATTAAACAATAATAAGGGGTGGCCATTAAATTTAAGAAAGGGTCCTATAAAGAAAAAGAGCAACAAACAAACAGCAACGATAGACCTGGCCCG
>DAOWMZ010000216.1 GCA_030642845.1 Candidatus Zixiibacteriota bacterium | reverse complement strand
TGGTAACACTGCTATTTATACCAGCAGTTCCGACCAAAGCACAAATTTTAATGTCAAGATTATTTTCATAGACAAAAATGACAAGATTCGTCCCGGTATGTCGGCCACTGTCGATATTACATCAAATCGTATAAGTGATGCTATTTCTATTCCTTACAGCGCGGTAGTAATGCGAACGCTTGATCTGGATTCATTATTGCTGGCAAGAAGTGAAGCAGAAGATTCCGAAGATAGTGATCAGGAAGAATCCATTGATTTGCAGGCTGCTGAGAATGAAGAAGAGGATAGCCTTAATGCCAAAAGTGAAGATGATGTCGAGAGAGAAGATGTCAAAGGTGTTTATCTTATTCGTGAAGGTATTGTAAGCTTTGAACCAATAGAAACCGGAATTGCTGATCAGAAATATATTGAAGTTCTTTCCGGACTTAATAAAGATGATTCGGTTGTTTCGGGACCATATCGTGTTCTCAGATCCATCAAAGATGGAGAGGAAGTTGAAATTATTAAAAAGAAAGATGAGAGTGAATAGCAGTGCCACTGATTGAAACCAAAAATTTATGGAAAACATATAAAATGGGGACTGAGGAAGTCAACGCTTTACGAGAAGTCTCAATTTCCATTGAAAAAGGTGAATATGTTGCAATTATGGGACCATCCGGTTCTGGGAAATCTACTTTAATGAATTTGATCGGATGTCTGGATACTCCCACTCAGGGGGAATACAAGTTAAACAATCGCCAGGTCAGCAGCATGAATGATGACGAGTTAGCCAATATCCGAAATCGTGAAATTGGATTTGTTTTCCAAACGTTTAACCTTCTGCCAAGAGCTACATCTTTGCATAATGTGGAATTACCTTTGATATATAACGGCTCGCCTGCGGATCTGCGGCGTAAAATGGCTGAAGAAGCTCTTGCCAAAGTTGAGTTGAGTGATCGCATGATGCATAAACCAAGTGAACTATCCGGCGGCCAACGCCAGCGAGTAGCAATCGCTAGAGCATTAGTCAATAATCCGTCAATCCTTTTGGCTGATGAACCAACCGGTAATCTTGATTCTAAAACATCAGTCGATATCATGCGTCTCTTTGATGAGCTGCATCGGGAGGGAAATACGATTATTGTGGTTACCCATGAACAGGATATTGCAAAGCGTGCTCACAGAGTGTTGTCAATTCTGGATGGTAAAATTGCCAGTGATGTAAGAGTTTCCGAAGAGGGTCGAAAGATTTTATAATTATGATGTTTTTGTCTCTGCTTGGTATAGCAATTAAAGCCCTTTGGGCGAATAAACTTCGTACTACCCTTACTCTGTTGGGAGTGATTATTGGAGTTACTTCGGTAATGACAATTATCTCTGCTCTCGAAGGGATGATGGGAGCAATTGAGTCCCAAATAGACAGAATGGGACCATCAACTTTTGTTGTAACCAAATGGGGTTTGATTACATCAGAGGAAGCATACTGGGAAGCTGTTAAAAGAAAACCGATCAGCCTTGAAGCTGTTGATCTGGTTGAAGCCGGATGTGAAAATTGCGAAAAAGTATGTGCTCGTGCCTTTAACAGAGCTAATATAAAACGTGGGTCTCAGACATTACGTCGGGTAAGTATTGGCGGAGTTGATCCTAATTTTATTGATATTGCTGATGTCGAAGTAGGTCAAGGGAGATTTTATTCCTATGAGGAATCACTTCACAGAAAACAGGTAGCTTTTATTGGTCATACTGTTCGTGAAGAGCTGTTTTCGGGTGTTGATCCGATAGGCAAGGATATCAGGATTGGCGGAAAAAAATATACTGTAGTTGGGGTAGCAAAAGAAATGGGATCGGTTTTTGGGAATAACCATGATAATTTTACCTTAATTCCATTTACAGCATACATGAAACAATTTGGTGAACCGGGTGATCAATTTAATCTGATGATAAAAGCCTTTTCTGTAGAAGTGCTTGATGAAACAATGGATGATGTCCGCTTGATTCTCCGCTCGCAAAGGCATGTCCCCTACAATAAACCGGATGACTTTGCCTTAATTACTGCGGATAATGTTCTGGAAATGGTTAATTCTATTACTAAGCTTTTTCGCGTTGGGTTAGTAGGGATCTCCTCAATATCATTAGTGGTCGGTGGTATTGTGGTGATGAATATTATGATGGTTTCCGTTACCGAAAGAACAAGAGAAATTGGGATTAGAAAATCTGTCGGAGCCAAGAAAAAGCATATACTGATTCAGTTTTTATACGAGGCTCTTTTAACTACAATGACTGGCGGCTTTATTGGAATTGTTCTTGGTTACATAATTGCCGATGCATTAGTGGGGATGATTGATATGGAGATTTCTCCTTCATCATTTGCTATTATTGCCGGTTTGTCAATTTCAACCGGAACGGGATTAATATTCGGGATTTACCCGGCTATGAAAGCTGCCCGGCTTGATCCTATAAAAGCTCTTAGCTACGAATAAAAAATTATGATACTAACACCTGTTGAAATAAAAGATTCCATTTTGATGGCTCTTTCTTCGATTAGAGCCAACAAGATGAGAGCCGGATTGACTATTCTGGGGGTAATGATCGGAGTTGCTTCGGTTATTTCTCTGGCTTCCATAATTAATGGCCTTGATGAAGCTATGAATAACGAAATCGATGCCTGGGGTTCAAATAGTTTTTATATTACTCGCTATGCTTTTGATGTTGATCGCAGCAAGCTTTCAGACGAAGACCGGAACCGTCCCCCGATAACTGTAGGTGAAGCGGATGCAATAAACAAGAACTGCCCCAGTGTAGATGGGGTCTCTCCCCAAAATTATTATTTTGCTCCCGGAGGGAATGTTGTCAAATACAAGAATCGTAAAGGAAACCGTCCGTATTTGATGGGGACCTGGCCTGATTTTATTAAAGTTAATAGTTTGAATTTGCAAGCCGGGCGATTTATTACTGAAATTGATCAACATTCCAGTGCTATGATCTGTGTGTTAGGTCATGATCTATCAGAAACTCTTTTTGAAACAGAAAATCCGTTAGATAAGGTTATCAGAGTTAATGGCAAAAGATTTACTGTTGTTGGTGTTTTCGAAGAAAAAGAATCAACTTTAGGTGATGACAATGAAAACAATCAAGTAACTATTCCATTATCCACATTTGAAAAAATACATCCATGGGAAGAAGAGCTTTTCTTAATTGCCAGAGGGGCAAGTCACGAAGTTATGGAACTGGCGGAAGAAGATATTATAAATACACTACGCATCTACCGTAATGTCCCTTTTAACAAAAAAAATAACTTCGCAATTTCCACTCAGGAAAATATTAAGGATATGGTCAATAATATCACCGAATATATTTACCTTGCTATGATAATTATTACTTCGGTCGGACTTATGGTGGGTGGAATCGGTGTGATGAATATTATGTTAGTCTCAGTTACAGAACGGACTCGTGAAATCTGTGTACGCAAAGCAATCGGAGCTAAAAGATCAAATATACTTCTTCAATTTCTGACCGAGGCGGTTACTCTTACCGGTGCCGGAGGGGTTATTGGCATATTGTTTGGTGTAGTGGTTGGTTTGTCGGTTAACAAGCTTATAGGCTTCCCTCTTACCATTTCTATTTTCTGGGTAGTGGTTGGTTTTGCTGTTTCGGTGTCTGTCGGATTGGTATCAGGAATAGTACCTGCTATGAAAGCGGCAAAGCTTGATCCAATTGAAGCTCTCAGGTACGAATAATCATTTAAATTGTATAAGAATAAATAAATTTTTAGTATTGCCTGTACTATAATACGTCTGTTAATTGGAACCGCCTTTGGTAATGATGGTTAATGGAGTAGGTATGTTAAATAAAACTGTAATTTCAATTATAATAATTCTATCAATAATCATTCAGGCAATTCCTGGTCAAATATTTGCTCAAAGGTATAATTTTAGAAAATATGCCGGACAGGATGGGGACCTGATAATAGATTATGCAACTTTTGCCGGATCGGAACCGGGTAAAGTTCGCCTCGAACTATATTATCTTATTTACAACAGTGCCCTTAATTTTTCACCTAAAGGTGATGTTTATGAGGCAAAATATGAAATCAATGTCTGGGTAAATGATAAAAAAGGAGGGAAAGCCGGTTCTTTTTCCGATGAAAAAACAGTCAGGTTGCCCAATTCTAAAAAGACACAATCAAAAAGAGATTTCAGGGTAAACCAGACCAGCTTTGATCTTTTACCCGGAAAATATAATATTGATTTTATCTTATCCGATCCACGTTCACAGGCTGTCATCCGAAGAGAGCTGAAAGTGAAACTTAAATCATTTGATAATAAAAATCCTCGTTTGTCTGATATAGAATTTGTACAGGCTGTTAAAAATGAAGAAAATCCCAAAAGTAGTTTTTCTAAAGGAAATCTAATCGTGATTCCTTTGTTGACCAGAAGTATTGGGATGGATGAGAAAGATAAGTTCGTATTTTATCTTGAAATTTATCGAGGCACTGATTCTACTGAGGAGATTATTCTTGAGACAATATTGCGCCATGATCGCTTTGGCTTAATGTATAGAGATACC
>DAOWMZ010000070.1 GCA_030642845.1 Candidatus Zixiibacteriota bacterium | reverse complement strand
TGAAGAAATGCGGCGTGAAGGCCTTGAGTTCTGAATTTCCCGTCCGGAAGTCATCACTCGCCTCGATGAAAACGATAAGGTTTTGGAACCGATAGAACAGCTTATTATAGATGTTCCCGAAGAACATCAGGGAATCATCATTGAAAAACTTGCCAGACGTAAAGGTGAATTAACAACAGTTGAGAATGCCGGTACTAATACAATTCGTATCGAATTTGAAATCCCTACGCGCGGTTTGATCGGATACAGGTCGGAGTTTTTAACAGATACACGCGGTCTCGGAATTATGGCATCCCGTTTTGTTCGCTATGGTAAGTGGCGTGGTGATATTTTATCAGGAACCAAAGGTTCTGTCGTTAGCATCGAAACTGGCCCTGCTACTGCTTATGCTTTGGAAGGACTTCAGGAACGAGCGGTCATGTTTATTGATCCGACAGAAAAAGTTTATGTTGGTCAAATAGTCGGCGAGAATTCAAGAAATATGGATTTCACCTGCAATCCAACCAAACGGAAAAATCTAACTAACCATCGGCAATCGACAAAAGATATTGGTGTCAAACTTGATGTCCCCCGTAAGATGACGTTAGAGCAGGCAATGGAATGGATCAGAGATGATGAACTGGTTGAAGTAACTCCAAAATCTATTCGAGTTAGAAAAACCATTTTGGATTTCAATGATCGAAAACGTGCAATGAAAAAACAACTTGCCTTATCCGAAAGCGTCAATTCATCACATTCCAGACCGTCTATGTAATCTCTCGATAAAATAGATATTAATTAATAATTTTGTGGGCGGCAGACGTCCTCGTCTGCCCCTAATAGAACAGGTTTCTGCGCTGTCAGGAATCCCTTCCTGACAGTATAGATTATTGTATCTTATTCCTTCCTCGTCAGGAAAGGATTCCTGACGACTCTGGGATGTTCGATTATTATTGCAATTAACCTTAGCAGATAATATATTCCATTTTATTGAAGTAATAATTTAAAAGAAGTGGAAGCACGAAAGGGAGTTATCCTTGCTTCTACTATTGCTTACAAAACTATATTATGAAAATAGCTCGAAAACCATATTTCAACATCAATGAAGAACCTTGTTTGGAACAATCCGTTATTGTAGTAGCAGACATTTTGGGGTTTTCAAAAAAAATGGAAGAAGCATTTAATGAAGGTAATCAACAAAACCTACTTATAAAGATACATAACTCACTTTCCAAAGCTCTAAGGAATGTGCATGATCCAAGTGGTGCAAAATGGTACATGAAACTCTATTCAGACAATCTAATTGTAGGATACAGATTTCTCGATTCTGGCAAAGGAGCCTTTGAAATCCCACAAGCTTGTCACAACATTGGTCATTTCCAGAGAGAGATGATCTCTAACGGTTTTCTGATTAGAGGAGGGATTGCAATTGGATCAATTCATATGAGTGAAAATATGATATTTGGTCAAATCCTAGAAGAGTTAAAAAAAGCCGAAGATACAGCCAACTATCCACGTGTTGTGCTTCTTGATTCAGCAATGAACTATCTTAACACACGTCCTGATATAATGAATAACGATGATATCCTGTGGAAAGATGTCTGTGATGGAGTCAAGTTCATTAACTATCTATACCAACTAGGTGTGAAAAATGACATTCAACGTGAAAAAGAAGTCCAGAACCATAAGCAGTATATTGAATCAGGTTTAGTGACTTACAAGTCAGATGGCAAAGTACTTCAAAAGTATAAATGGTTAGCTAATTATCACAATAGATTCTGTCAGAGGTCTGGCATCTATAACGACAAGTCTTACATGACAACTACATAAATTTATTATGAGCATTTGATTATTCGATGTGTCTTTAGTAAGTTTAGTATGCTTAAGTTTAATAATTTTGTGGGCGGCAGACGTCCTCGTCTGCCCCTAATAGAACAGGTAATGCCTGTGGCAGGATCACTCAAGGGGATCCTGCCCTACTAAGACAGAAGACGACTCCACCCTACGGAACTTCAAGATGATGAGTCTGATAATTTAGAATCACCTTGTTCGGGCTTAATTATAACTCCATGGTTGTTGCGGCCATTCATTTTAACCTGTACCGGATTAGTAAATTTTATCAATCGTGTAAATCTGTAAAGTTTTTCAGTCATCTGTTTTCCCAACCAGTCCCAATCTACAAACCCACCATTGTTGTTGGTATCTATAGTAAAATAACCAATTTCCATAGAGGCAAGATTCTGGAAAAAATGCGTTCCCTGAGATGGAGTAACCTTCATATCCTTAAAACCGGCTTCAACAATTACTTTTGCTCCGGAGATCTGGTCCCATTTAACAGGGATTCCCAGCCATGGATCAGCAGAACCCCAGCGCCCCAATCCGATTAATATATATGGGATATCATTTTGGAGAAGTTGGTAATTGATGATTCCTATTTCCTGAGCAATTTTTTGCGTATTTGCCCGTTCAAATTTATCAAAATCTATCACAACCAGATGATGTATATCATTATGAATTCCATTACCCAAAATCTGTCGACTTTCACAAATAAGATCTTTCTTTTTGAGTCCTTCGGTTGAAACCTGTTCCCATTCTGATCGAATAACCATCGGCCGCATCTGAACTACCTGAAATTCTTTGGGCTCCCCTTTTTGAACCGAAAGGTTTGCCGCAAACTCAATCTCTACTGCCGCACTCATACTGTTTTTACCTAATTCAAGCATATCCTTCAATATTATCGGAAGCGGGAAAATATTATTTTTCAAAATTGGAGCAAAACTAATAATTCTGGCTCCTTTGCGCGATAGGCCATCATAAATAGCATTATTTTCCATTGAATAAGTTGATCCGACTGAACATAAAGTATCATCCTTTTCTGCCGTTGCCAGGTCAAATTTAGCAATTGCTGACTCATGTTCGTAATTTGTCAAACCATGATTATTGCTTATTTCAAGAGCATAAAATTCTTTTTGAGAAAACCTGAGGGTGTCTTCAACAGATGAAAACTGGACAAGATGTTTCGGAAAACTGGGACAGAAGCGAATAGTTGCTCCTCCTTCAACCACTGTTGCCCCTAACCCCAAGGCTACCGAAGCAATGCCATCTTCACCACTCATGGGCGGAATAGGATAGAAATTATAAGAACGGGCAACTCCGGCAAAATCGGGATAGAATCGATCATAATGATGTGACCCGACCAGTTTCTGAATTATAACCGCCATCTTTTCTTCTTCAATCTGATAAGGTGTTGCCTTAATATACCTTTTGGCAGATTTGGAAAATGTGGAAGCATAGACAAGTTTAATCGCTTTTTGCAATTCTTCCAGCCGGATTTGTTTCATTTCATGCGAGTTGGGAAGCATACAGGTAAGGTAAACACCCGCAAAAGGCTGATGCTGAGAATCTTCAAGCAGACTTGATGATCTCACAGCGAGTGGATATTTCATCATGTCCAGGACTGATGACAATTGATCAATAATATCATGGGGTATCGGCGTATCAATAAATTTTTCTTTTACGGCAGTATCATCTTCACATTGAATGGCAAAATCAAGAAGATTATCCTGTTCCATAAAACGGTCAAAAACATTTGTACCTAAAACAATAGCCGGGGGAACTGATATGTTAATTCCCTCATATTTTTCTGAAATATCATACATATCAATAAGGGTACTAAAAAAAGCCAAACCACGACCCTTTCCCCCTAATGACCCGCCACCAATTCGGGCAAAGCTGCTTGATTCATCAAAAGTATTTTGATCGAAATCAACAATAATACCTTTTTGCTGTTTGGTTCGAAAATCTCTAAGGGCATTAATAAGATATTCCCTCAACTCATCAACTGAAGAATAATCTTTAACTGAACGGGGTCGTAACTGATAAGCCAGAAAAAACTCGGTTCGAGCTTTTAACCAGGTGGAAAAATGGTTTCGGTTGGCATGGAACACCAGGCATTCATCCGGAATTTTATGTATTTGTTTTTCAAGACTTTTCAAATCCGGAGCCCGGGCAACTTCCGTCCCATCCGGCATTTTGAAAACAAAATCCCCGAAACTTAAATATTTGACCATAAACTCACGAAGTTTGCCAATAAAACGAGGTGAATTTTTTTGTAAGAATTGGACATCATACTTTTTGGCCAGTTCTTCAATCGCCGGGTCACCCGATTGAAGGAGAATTGGAATATCAGGATGTTTCTTTCTGACATTTTTGGCAAATTCAATTCCGGCTCGAGGGTCTTTGATCCCCTTGCGAGGAAATTCAATATCAGAAATTACTCCCAATATATTCTCGTGATATTTTTCAAACAAATCCCACGCTTCTTCATAGTTTTCGCATAGCAGAATCTTGGGGCGCGCCCTCATTCTCATTATCCGATGAGAAAGATTTACTCCCTCTGAAAGGACAGACTGAGAATGGCTCATAAGCTCAGCATAGATATTAGGCAAATAGGAAGAATAAAAGCGGACATTATCTTCAATGAGAATTATCGACTGCACTCCGACCAATTTTGTATCATGATCAAGATTCATACGATCTTCAATAAGCTTTACCATTGCGAGAAGGATTCTGAAATCTCCCTGCCATAGAAATATCCTTTCAAAATCAGATACACTGTGGCTTTTATGCAAATCTTTTAATTCTCGATAATCATACGTCAACAGAACAATCGGACACCCCGATGCATCTCTGCGAACTTCTCTTGCGAATTCAACCGCATGCATGGTAGCAATTATTAAATCGAACCCTTCCTGTTCTTTAATCATTTCGAGAGCCTGATTACCGGTTGAAGCACGGGTTATACGAGGCATATGAATCAGATTCATCTCTGCGTATTCCATGATCAGACGTTCATCAAAACGGCCGTCTTCTTCAAGGATAAATGAGTCATATAGACTGGAGACAAGGAGAATATTGTGCACCCGGTGGCACATCAAATCCTGAAACCGATAAAACCTGCTGCCATATCCCCGTTCGAATAATGTCCGATCAAAACCCTTCATTAAATACTCCAGCTACCAAAACTAATGATGCATATTTATAACATAAGACTTAATAATATACTCTCGACTCATTAATAGTCAAATATCTTTTAAACATTAACTACTATTAAGAAAAGCGAGCGGAATTTACTCCGCTCGCCATTTTATCTAAAATGTATCTAAGAAAAAATTAAACTACACCATGATCCATCATAGCATTGGCAACTTTAAGGAAGCCAGCGATATTAGCACCGTTAACATAGTTACCTGGGGTACCATATTCATCAGCAGCTTCAACACATGATTTATGGATAGCTTTCATGATACCGTTCAAACGAGCATCAACTTCTTCACGGGTCCAGCCTAAACGCATGCTGTTCTGGCTCATTTCCAAACCTGAAACAGCCACGCCACCGGCATTAGCAGCTTTACCAGGACCATAGAGAATCTTGGCATTGATAAATTTCACAACTGCTTCCGGGGTTGAAGGCATGTTAGCACCTTCAGAAACAACATAGACACCCTGCTTGAGCAGATTGTCTGCATCAACAACATTGATTTCGTTTTGGGTAGCGGATGGGAAAGCACAATCAGCTTTAACATCCCAGATCGGATTGTGATCCATTGAAGGATCGACTGGAGTATATTTGGCATTCGGATATTTGTCAGCATACTCAGAGATGCGACCGCGACGGATATTTTTGAGATCCATGACAAAAGTCAGTTTTTCGGTATCAAGACCGTCGGGATCATAAATGAATCCACCGGAATCGGATAGTGTAACAACTTTACCACCAAGTTCTATAATCTTTTCAGTGGTGTACTGAGCTACATTACCGGAACCGGAGACCAGACAGGTTTTACCCTTCATGGTTTCGTTGCGGGTCGCTAACATTTCGACGGCAAAATATACAGCACCATAACCGGTAGCTTCCGGACGAATCAAAGAACCACCCCAGTTGAGTCCTTTACCAGTCAGAACACCGGTGAACTCATTACGGATTCTTTTATACTGACCAAACATGAAACCAATTTCACGGCCACCAACACCAATATCACCAGCCGGGATATCCGTATCAGGACCAATGTGGCGCTGCAGTTCAGTCATGAAAGACTGGCAGAAACGCATAACTTCGTTGTCACTTTTACCTTTGGGATCAAAATCGCATCCACCTTTACCACCGCCCATTGGCAGAGTGGTCAGTGAATTTTTGAAAACCTGTTCAAAGGCCAAAAATTTCAGAATACCGAGATTTACGGACGGATGAAAACGAAGACCACCTTTGTACGGTCCAAGAGCTGAGTTCATTTCAATGCGGAACCCACGGTTAACCTGGACACTACCCTGATCATCCAACCACGGTACACGAAACATGATTACGCGTTCCGGCTCAATAATTCTTTCCAAAATCTTGGCATCAACATATTCCGGATGTTTTTCGACAACCGGTTCTAATGATTCAAGGACTTCTTCAACAGCCTGAATAAATTCCGGCTGGGCTTGGTTTTTAGCCTTTACTTGATCCATCAATTCATCAACATAACTCATTACAAACTCCTTAATAAATATGGTTAGTTAACACTATCATCATAACTTATTGGAATTTATATGGATCTGTTCAAATAACAATACATAGTTTCCCCCTATTTCAACAGGATTTCTATGTATATTGAAAGATTTTAGGTAAAGCTGATGATCTTATTTCGATTTACGGCTCAATCAGGTAGTTACGAATACAATATCTGACAATATCTGTAACGTTTTTTGCACCTAATTTCTTCATAATCGATGCTCTGTGTGTTTCAGCAGTTTTGGGGGATATATTTAAAAACTCTGCAGCTTCTTTTGTAGAATAACCATCAGCAAGCAATTTGGCTAACTGACGCTCTCTTTGGGTCATCACTCCCCCGGGTTTCTGAGAATCAACAGCTTGTTTAATATATTCTGTTACAAGCTCCTGTCCTGCCGGTCCTGTAAGATAAAAATCTCCTCTGGCAACTTTGGTAACAGCAAAACTAAGTTCTTTAAAGTCGCATGATTTAAGAAGAAAAGCTTTTGCTCCTGCTTCAAATGCTTCGCGAATTTGTGATTCATTATGAGTGTTTGATAAAAATATTACCTGGGGACAGGTCGGCAGCTTGCTTATTCGGGTTGCGACAGTGACACCGTCAAGTTTATCCAGTATGGGGGTTACAATGACAACATTCGGCAGTAATTCGGCTGCTAACTCAATAGCCTTTACCCCGTCTTTTGCTTGCCCAACAACTTCAATTCCCGGTTCATTAGAAAAAAGAGATACCAAACCTTCACGACTCAAAGACTGGTCATCGGCAATGAGTAATTTTATCTGTGAAATCAAAGTTATTTAACAAACCTCATATCTTCAATCATATCCAGTATCAACTTACAGCTTAACAATATAAACAGGGATTATTAGATGTAAAGAGGTTTGCTTGGAATCGTAGAGTTAATATTAAACTTTAGATTTTAGTATAACTAGCTTAGCCTGTTGCAAATAACTTTCCCAGATAGTATATTGAGGTCATTATTAATTATTGGCAGATACGTCCTAAGATATTTGCCATATCCATGTAGGAAATAATCAAATGGATGAAATCGAAATACAGAAAACTTTCTTCCATCGCATTTGTACAAAAAATGAAATTGAACGTATTTTCAACGTT
>DAOWMZ010000179.1 GCA_030642845.1 Candidatus Zixiibacteriota bacterium | reverse complement strand
TGGAAAGGGTACCCGAGTGAGGGCGACTTTTCACCAGAGCCACATAGATATGAAGCCCATTGGGGATATCCCGCAGACGCTGTTGACCCTGATTATTGGGCGTCCAGAAATCGAGCTGAGCTATTGCCACACCATCGGCGGGGAGACGTTTTCCTTCAACACGAAGGAGATCCAAGACCTGCCCACCAGCTCCCCGCAAGTACTGCGGCGGATCGGTGAGCACATACAGGAGGGACTTGACAGGCTAACAAGACGCGCAAAGGACTCCTAGTGGGCGCTTGCCGAGTGGGGAAGTTTCTTCTTTGATTAAGGATGAATTTGACAGACTAGGTGGTATGTACAAGGAGGAACCAATTAAAAAAAATCCACCATCATATATTCATTTGAAAAATGCTAAATTTTATAATTCTAGTTGCAAACCCATACCCGATAATTATAATATTTGGTGGCGTGGGCGCATATCGGAGGTAAGTGAGTTTGTATTGGGAAGTCTGTCATCTAACTAATAGAGACATTGACACTCTAGTAATAGCCAATATCTTCCAAATACTTCCTAAATTGCATAGGACGATATTTACTTTGATCGACTAATTGGATAAATTTGGAATAGTGTCGGCATATTATTTCATTTCGAAGGTAAATGGCCTTCTTATCAATAATATGCCTTTTTGATTTTCTTAGAATTTTTGTAAAATCAAGGGACAGCTTACATTTGTAATCGACTTTACTTAATACTATAAGAGGGTCTTTTCTCTCTTGACTTGATAGGTCTCTATTATAAATTTTGACATTGGCTTTTCCTTTTGTTCGAAATTTCGCAGCGGCAAATTCAAGTTTATCAATTAAAAGTCTACTTATAGAATTGTTAAAATAGAGATTATTTGAACAGTTAATATATTGTAGCATATTTAAATGATTTATATCACTTTCATTTTTTGTATCTACTAAATATACCTTTTTTGCACTTATTTTATATACATTTGGATCATAATAAAACAATAGTATTTTGGGAGATAAGGGAAAAATTATTTCCAAACCTTTAGCGGCTATTCCTGTATTGCATCTAAATGATTTTTTTGCTCCATATATTGATTATAAAAAATTACTGGATGATCAGAGGTAATAAAAGGGATATCAGTTTCATTAAGTATAAGTTTGCAAACAAGATCATATGCAATGTCTATTGCTCCCAAATTAATTTCCATGTTTAATAGCACTGCCTCTTCCCTTATAAAATTCTCTTTATTTATACGATCATCGCCGTTATGCAATGCCCTAATTTTATCTGATGTTTTTTGTTTCATATCTATTATTTCTTCAGATGCAAACTTAGTCCTTGAATGCATAATTAAAGTAAATGCCAGTATTCTATACCACTCGTCGGAATTGTGTTTTGGTAGATGTTTATCGTTTACAATATCATAGACTATCTTAGATGCATTGGTTTCGATGTCATTTAATAGTTTCTCAAATATTAAATCTTTCCCATAAAAATAGTCAATGTAGGCTTGATTTTTTATTGTCGCATCCTTTATAAGTTTTTTTGAAAGTATGTTATACAGATTAATGGTCTTCTGTCCTGAATCACTGGAAAATAATCTTAAGTAGAATTGAGGGATGTAGTGTTGCTTTTTCTTTTCAGGCATATTATTTAGCGTAATAAATTAAAATGGAGGTGGGGGGAATCGAACCCCCGTCCGAAAATAACGCCAGGCTGTCATCTACGTGCGTAGTCGATTTATAATTTCTCGCCCCATAAGCTGCCAACCGACAGGCTACTTAAAAGACCAAGTCTCTTAATTTAAGTGATTCTTAGAGACGTCGAATCACCGAGTCTTCTTTAACGACGCTGTATCCTAACCCTGAAGACTTAGAATCAGGTACAACGGGCTGCTCTATTTCTAGGCTGCCATGGCGTAATTAGATTCGCCAATTAGTTGTTTTGTCCGGTTTGATAACGAGGCTCCAGACATCCCCAGCACGCCAACAACCCCTCACTAAATCCGTCGAATCCAGTTCACCCCCATAAATGGACAAACTGTTCAACCAGGGTGTTGAACTTTATAAGCGTGTCTTAGACACTTTAAAAGAACATTTGTTCTATATTAATATACTCAATTACTGAGATTTATTCAACAACTGCTCGTATTATTTTAACGAATAAAACAGGAAAATGTTTCGATAGGGGAATCTATTCAGTATCTTTTCTAAATGGTTTGATACCCAAATATCATATTATGGTTCAACTAATTTGCCTGCATCGTCGTACTCACCTGATACCTGGTGCAGGATCTTGTAGCTTTTGATCTTCTGGTCGGCTTCCATCCCCCAGCCGCTTACGACTCCATCAGAGGTCGTGATGCGTACAAAAGAATCAGTGTGTATTTTATCAGTCTTGGGATTCCAGTGAAGTTTGTCGGTTTCAAGTTTAGTGCCGTCTTCAGTAACAACTATAACATTGCCATAAATTATGTACATCCTTGTATTTTCTCTGATAACAGATGAGTCACCTGTAACCGTAGAATTGACATGCCCCAGAGTGTCATAATTTTTAATAGTGAGGACATAAGCCATAGTTGAGTCAATATCATTGTACTGAATGATTTTGTCAGCCATTATTTCTGAAGTTACTTTGCCCATATCAGACAGAAGAATCGTTGCTCCGCTGACCTCGGAATCAGGCGCATTTTGTCCCAAAGAATCACCATGATCACTGCGGTTAAAATCATCCCGGTTGCATCCGGTAAGAGCAACAGCCAATAATAAAATTATTACACAATATATATTTTTCATATCCAACATCATTTACTATTTATCTATCTATCATTTCTACTTATATCGGTGCGTAAAGACGAAAAAAACAGGAAAATGTCAAGTGGTTTTTTCCTGTTTGGTGTGCCAGCGGTCATGGAGCCAAATCCATTGAGACTTGTATTCGTTGATAATTTGCTCCAATTCCCGTACGCAGGCAGTAGTTATCTCTATGGTATCTATAGTGATATCCCCTGTTAATGGGGTGTCAATAATTGGTCTGATTATGATATGATAGTGGTTATCATCGATCCGAACACATGCCATTGGTAAAAAGACAGTTTTGGCTTTTATACCCAAAATTGTCTGACCAATGGGAGTAAATGCCGGTTTTCCGAACCATTCGATAAATTCGCTTTTTACTCTATGAGAATCAGTATCTATTAAAACTCCCAACCCTTTATTCTTTTTCAGCCATTTCATAATTCTAATGGGAGGGTCGGTAGTGTAAATATTAGTCAATCCCATTGCCGTTCGATTAGAAACCAAAATTTTATCAATCCGCTTGTCATACATTTGACGGGCAATCGCCGCCATGTCATATTCGAGATTGCTTATATAAGCCGCCATCAATTCAAAATTACCGATATGACCGGTCATGCCGATCATTCCATTGCCTCTTTTGAAAGCTTCGTGCAGATGCTCAACCCCCTCGATTGTGACCAATGGTTTAATTTCGGTATGGAAATATTTTTTAAATCGAATAACATCAATAATATTTTTACCGCTATTAATAAAAAAGTCCCGGCTGATTTCTATTCTTTGTTCTGGTGTAAGTTGATCTTTGTAAACCCAGCTCAGATTTTTTTCTATCTCGGCTCGATCTTTTTTGGAGAACCGCCAATAGGTCTTGCCAATAGATGCTCCAATTTTAATAGCCAGTTTTCGGGGGATAAGATTAATAAAGAAGAATAAAAACTTTATCAGGAAATAAGTAGTGCTCCGCTTGATCCGTTTGCCCAGCCGCATAATCAGACCAGTTTGGATTTTAGAATATCATGCAAGTGTAACACTCCTACCAATCGATTATCCTTGTCAACTGTTGGGAGTTGTGTGATTGAATGTTTTTCCATCATAGCGAGAGCTGAATCGAGAATAGCATCCTGAGAGATTGATTTTGGATTTTTAATCATGGTATCTGATGCTGTTAAGTTGTAGAATTTATCATTGTTCTCAATAAGCCGTCGAAGATCACCATCGGTAAAAATACCCGTACAATGGTCGCTATCATCTTTCATAACGGCGCAACCCAATAGTTTGCTGTTCATAACGAGCAGCATCTCTTTCATCGGGGTGTTCGGTTTTACCAATGGAAGATTGTTACCAGTATGATGAAGATCTCTGACTCGCATTAACAGCCGCATTCCAATTGATCCCCCCGGATGAAGCTGGGCAAAATCTTCCTGAGTAAAGTTACGGTCTTTCAATAATGCAACAGCCAGAGCGTCACCCATGACCAATGCGGCTGTTGATGATGAAGTTGGCACAAGATTATTGGGGCAGGCTTCTTTTTCAACAGAGCAATCAAGTACAATATCAGCCCGGTCTGCCAGATCGGAGGTCGTGTTTCCAACCAATGCGATAATCGGAGTCATCAATCTTTTAGCCGTTATAACAAGCAGTTCCGATTCACCCAGTCGGCCGGATTTTGAAATTGCTAACAAAACATCATCAGCTTGAACCAAACCAAGATCGCCGTGCATTGCTTCGGCAGGATGTAAAAAGATAGAGGCGATTCCGGTGGAATTAAAAGTAGCAGCAATTTTTTTGCCAATGAGTCCTGATTTCCCCATTCCTGAAACAATGACGCGCCCTTTGCAGTTTTTTATCAGTTCTACTGCTTTGTCAAACTGTTTGTCGAGCCGTTGGCCCATGGCAATAATAGCATCCGCTTCAATTCGGAAAACTTTGGCTGCATGTTTTTTATGATCGTTCATACCAACAGCCCCTTAGGGTCTTCTCCGATAGCTTCGAAGTAACATTCTAATATTTCTCTGACTGCTCCCTGTCCGCCTTTAGCCTTGGTAACATAATCAACTGTTTCGAGAAGTTCAGGGGCGGAATCAGCCACAGCTATCGAGAGTCCCACTTTTTTTGCCAGAGAAATATCCAAAATTTCATTACCGACAAAAGCAGTCTCTTCAAAGCTGATATTAAGTTTTTCTAATAATGGAGTGATCTGAGAGACTTTTTCTTTCATCTCCTGCAGGACATGCTTCACACCAAGATCTTTCATGCGGGTATTGGTGGCGGCAGAATATCTACCTGAGACAATAACGATTTCCAAACCACTCTTCATTGCCAATACAATATATAAGCCATCGGAGATGTTAAACTTTTTCATTTCAAATCCGTCTGGTCCAAAAAAGATGCCGTCATCGGTAAGCACACCATCAACATCCAACGCCAAC
>DAOWMZ010000315.1 GCA_030642845.1 Candidatus Zixiibacteriota bacterium | reverse complement strand
GCTCTCTTTGCAGATTCCTGCCCCTTGACATCATTAAAATCTATCGGATATGACAAAGCTCTTTCAAAAACTGCTTTAATATCAATATCGTATGGTTTAATTGTACTTTCATCTTCAAGATAATGTACTACTTCTTTTAATGACTCTACAGAAATGACCGGCACTGTTTGTGCCATAGCTGCTTCTTTGGCATTTTCCTTTGGAACAATGATTCCTTTAATCCCATTGTTCGGCTCAATATTCATTGTCATAGGCAGCACTCCCGGAATTGGTCGCAATGTTCCGTCAAGCGAGAGTTCGCCTAACATTACATATTCATCGAACCTTTCCCGTAGTATCTGTCCGGTTGCAGCCAAAATGCCAACAGCTATCGGTAGATCAAATGCTGAGCCTTCTTTTTTAATATCTGCCGGAGCCAAATTAATTGTTACCCGTTTGGCTGGAAAAACAAAGTCGGAATTCTTTATGGCGGCCGTCACTCGTTCTTTTGATTCCCGCACAGCACCTTCCGGCAGTCCAACTGTAACAAAAGCAGGTAATTGCTGTTGTATATCCGCTTCTACTTCCACTCGATACGCATCGACACCCAGAGTAGATGCCGAAAATATTTTTGATAACATAACTACCTCAAATCAATATTTATTTCATCTTTTCCCCTGGAGGTTACTATTAGTAACCTCCATTCCCAACACTGAGTACGAGACTCAATGTTCACGCACCCGAACTGTAACCTCCACTGTCCATTTATATCCTCTTAAGTCATAATTCATATTAGCGTAGGAGACTGACAGATACCGTCAGTGTGTATTAATTATCTTGAGATTATTATTTGGTGGGAAAAAACAAAAAAAAGAGGCAGGAAATACCTGCCTCACATATTATTATAATAAGAAATAATTATTCTGTAGTATCAACAACTTTGTATAAAACTAACCTTTTAACAATAGTAGAATCCGTGGTAGTTGTCAGTTGGGTCATTATTAAAGCATCGGTAGAACGATCCAATAGGAAAAGGCCATCGGGATTAAGACTTTCATTACATGATGAACAGAGTTCTCCATTTGGCTGAGATCCATCTTCCTTCAAACGAAGTCTATCTTCTAAAAGATATCTACCAAAAGTTTCACAAATACAAAATGTAGAATCAAAATCAGGATGATCAAAATCTATGTTCATGCCCCATTTTAATGAGTCACCAATAAATCTCCATGTAATTCTTTGAATAGAAGTATCTTCACTAATACCTGATCCACGAGCCCGATAAATATACTCTCCAATATAATCGCCATCTAAAGTCTCTGGTTCTTCAAGTATAATATCAGAAGCACAGCCAAATATTAAGGCCATCATAATCAGTGTAAAAAAACAAATCAAAGCTTTCTTCATATTCTCCAAACTCCTCAAATATTTACATAACAATTCGTGAATATATGTCCATAACCTTTTAAGCACAACCCCAAAAAAGTATTTTTCTTAATTATTTAGACGAATTAGTATGTTATTATGTTGAATCAATCAATTGAGTTAAAATGCAAATCAAAAATTTTAATCTGAAAAAACTATGTAACTTATTTCAAAGATGAGATTATAGCTTACCACATCACATTCTTACTAATAGCATTAAGATCACAGACTCACGCACAGCCACCATACCACAAAGCCATACAACAACTTAACTACACAAAGCCAACAAGTAACGTAAGGACTAACGGTTACTGATAACAGATACTATTTATCTACATTACACTAATCCATTTGACATTTGTGATCATAATTTATATAATGTACCAACAAAGCATATTTCGAAGCTTGCTGATGATTAAACCGGCTTGGGATCTCCCCCTCTATCCCTGGTCGTCCCATTAGTGAGCTTCTTTTTTATGTAAATAACAAAAAAACAGCCGGTGTAAGGCCGGCTGTTTAATACAATATCGAACAATTCTAATAATACTAATTATTAATATGCTCTTCAGAATGTTCATTTCCGTTGTTTTCATCAGATTCATCTTTGGGATTGAAAGCAAAGGTCAGTTCGTTTTTGGTAGCACTAATAATCAATTCACAATCACCTGCATATTGTCCTTTTAGAATTTCTTCTGAAAGAGGATCATCGAGATACTTGCGTAAAGCTCTTGCCAATGGGCGGGCACCATATTCCGGTTCATATCCTTTTTCAGTCAAGAAATCCTTGGCTTTTTCGGTAAGATTGAAACTGATACCCCGTTCAGCTAACTGTTGGGCGGTATCAATAACCATAATCTCAATAATCTCTTTGATATGTTCTTTTTTCAACGAATGGAAAATAATAGTCTCATCAAGACGGTTGAGAAGTTCCGGATTAAAGGTTTTACGTAGTTCATCGTTGATCTTCTTAGACATACCCTTATACGAAAGATCGGTTTCCTTAGCGTCAAAACCAACTGTCTTGTCATCGCGCAATTGCCTGGTCCCAAGGTTTGAAGTCATAATAACAACTGTGTTCTTGAAATCGACTTTACGCCCGAATGAATCGGTAAGCTGACCATCATCGAGTAACTGCAATAAAATATTGAATACATCGGGATGAGCTTTTTCTATTTCATCAAGCAGTACTACTGAATATGGCTTGCGGCGAACTTTCTCCGTTAACTGTCCACCTTCTTCGTATCCGACATACCCGGGAGGAGCCCCAATCAATCGTGATACGGAAAACTTCTCCATATATTCGGACATATCAATACGAATAAGAGAGTCCACATCATCAAAGAGGAATTCAGATAATCTTCGAGCCAATTCAGTTTTACCTACTCCGGTAGGACCAAGGAAGATAAACGCTCCTATTGGACGGCGAGTATCACCCAGTCCGGCTCTGGCTCTGCGGATAGCTTTGGCAATAGCAGTGATTGCTTCAGCCTGACCAATGATTGTCTTTTTGATCTCGTCTTCCATCCTGAGAAGCCGTTTGGATTCATTTTCTTCCAGACGGAACAAGGGAATGCCAGTCATTTTTGCAAGCACTTCAGCAACATCATCACCGGATAAAGTAATTTTATTTTCTTCCCGGGATTCATCCCACTTTTTCTTCAGATTAGCAAGTTCTTCTTTTTTCGCTTTTATATCATCACGAAGCTGAGCGGCTGTTTCAAAAGCCTGATTTTTTACTGCCTGTTCTTTTTTCTCGTGCAGTTCGATAACTTCGTTTTCAATCTCAGTAAATTCTTCCGGACGAGTATAAGTTGACAGATGCGCCCGGGAACCGGCTTCATCAATC
>DAOWMZ010000231.1 GCA_030642845.1 Candidatus Zixiibacteriota bacterium | reverse complement strand
GCCATTTTCGGATTAGCAACTCCTCTCATTGCAGTAAAAATAGAATACGTAGCATACATAACCCCCAAGCCTACAAACATAATCAACCCATATTCGATTCCAAGGCTAAGTGCCTCTCCCTCAGCTCCAACCAATATCAACATTTTGTCAACAGTGAAAAAGCCAACTATTCCAAAAACACAACCAAACAATAATTTCAACAGGATTGTTTCTTTAATAGCTTTTTCAGTGGCATCATAATCTTTTTCGCCATATCTTCTGGAGATTATCGCAACTGATCCGGGACCTACAAGTTGATTGAATGAGAAAAAGAACCATAGAATATTGGCATAAAATGTAATTGCCGCCACACCGGATTCTGCACCGGGAAGTTTTGAAACCCAATACATATCAACCATCGAATAAATATGCTGAACTAAAAAGCCGAACATCGATGGCAGACCCATTTTGAGAATTGAGCCAATTATTGAGCCTTCGGTGTAATCTACAGGATTCTTTTTTATCTTATCGTTCAAATAGTCTCCATTCAATGAAGAAGCAAAGTAATATATTCTAATCAAATAATAAAGGAATTGATAAGTAATAAAATCATATATTTGAGATTACGGAAAACAGATCCGTTTAATGCAATTTATTTCCGGCGGATAAAACAAAACGGAAGGGCAAACAGAGCAATAATTATTGAAACTTTTACAACCGGCTGGTAGGCTTTAATAAAATTAGCAGGCACATCATCAATAGAGCCCACAACGTGAATAGAACCCACAAGGTGGGTTTGGAAATAAGCAAACAATGAAGTTGCAATAGCCACTCCCAGAGCCATTCCAATATTTCGTGATGTTGATATAATACCTGAAATAACCGCCCTTTTGCTTTTGTCAACCGATCCCATCATAGCTGATGAATTAGGAGAATTAAAAATAGCAACACCACTGCCAATAATAATAATCGAGAGAATAATGTAATTGTTTGAAGTCTCTGTATCAAGAGATGATAACAGATATAGTCCAATTGCCAAAATTACCATCCCAGTGGTAGTTAACAGACGGGACCCGATTTTATCTGATAACTTCCCCGATAACGGAGCTACAATAAACATAATAATTGGAAATATCATCAAGTATATCCCCACTGTTTGAGGTTCAAAATCCTTTACCCGTTCAAGATAGAAAGGTATTAAAACAATTGCCCCGGCCATAGCTACGAACATCAGAATTGCTGATATCAACGTTGACCTGAATGTACGATTCTTAAACAGGTCAAGTCCAATTAAAGCTGACTCAGGTTTGGATTCAAATTTATAAAACAGATATAAAGAGATTAGTGAAATAATCCCCAACCCCCACACTCTTATATCAAGTAAGGAATAACTTTCAATCAATGATAAGGCAAGCATTCCGGTAAGCATAGCGATGGAAATTGATAAGGCGCCGGATATGCGCATCTTTCTGAAATGTGACGGTTTGGGTAGCAGCTTGAAATACTTTAACGCTAATGATATCCCAATAAGACCTATGGGAATATTGATAATAAAAATTGACTGCCATGGGAAATATTGCAATAAGAATCCACCGAGAGGTGGACCGGCCATCATCCCGCCTGATACCATCATAACCATCAAACCAATCCCCTTCCCCCGTTCATTCTCAGGAAAAACAGCAGTAACCATACCTGGGCCAACCGCCTGAAACATAGCTGCTCCGATAGCTTGAACAACTCGTCCCAAAATTAATAATTGAATTGAACTGCTAAACACACAAATGATAGATCCAATTAAAAAAAATGAATATCCGAATTTATAGGCAAAAGCGTACCCCTTTTTCTCTGTCCAGGCACCAAAGATCATCATAAGAGAAACAACAGTAAGAGAATATGCCAATATTACCCAGGCGACAACATTGATGTTACACTGAAGCTGATTGGCGATTGTCGGCAGAGCTACATTCAAAATTGAGCCAGCAAGAGTTGACATAAAAGTCCCGATAGCACCAACAGTAAAAAAACGATATTTATGAGTTTGAATCAAAGAAATGTCCATTAATTAGTTATTTCTCATAAGTCATTGTCTAAAAAAAGATTGACAAAACTTTCAGAGAACCATAAGCTATCTTTTTAAAGCAGTCAATATAATTTTTGACTAATATTAAACACTTGATGCTCTGAAACGTCAATAAAATGAAACAGATTTAAACGGGGTATGACAAAAACAATCCCGGAGCTGGTAAATAGCTTTGTAGGTGGAGATGAAAATGCTTTTGCGGAACTGATTAAAAGGTTTCGGCAAAAGATTTACTCAATAGGTTTCCAGATGTTAGGAAACCATTTGGATGCCGATGAAGTTGTACAGGAGACATTTGTTAGAATCTTTAAAAGACGTAAGGAGCTTGCCAATGTAAAATATTTCTCGACGTTCTTGCTGCGTATCGCTACTAATTATTCGATCGATCTGTTACGCAGGAAAAAAGGCCATAGAATAATAGCTGAAGACAGTTGCAATTTACCCGGAGAAATACAACTCACCTTATCAAAACGTGTGGCCACGCCGAGTGAGGAATTTGCAAATAAGAAACTTTTGGAGGAAATTAAACGAGCTTTAACAAATTTGCCGCCAAAGCAAAGGTTAACCGCCATCTTACATGACATCGAGGGCTACACCAAATCTGAAATTGCTGACATGTTTGAATGTCCGGAAGCAACCGTGAGATCGAACCTCCATATTGCCAGAAATAAGTTGCGGAAAATATTGAGACGACAAATTAAGAAAGGGGAGTAAAATGACATGCCAGAATACTCTTTCTTGTCTCGATCAATTAGTTGATAATGAATTAACTGATGAAAAAAAAGCACAGGTGATGGAGCACATCAATGCCTGTGACAAGTGCAAGAAAGAATTTGAAGAATTAAAGCAGATCAAATACCTGCTGAGTAAAGTTAAAACAAATGAACCAAGTGAGGAATATTGGTCAGAAGTAACCGGGCTTATTAATGCCAGAACATTAGATGTTGAACCGGTTGACTCTGACTATCGATCGCATACCGAACAGCTATCCATAAAGCGTAATTCCTTGCTGCGATCAATAATTTCAACTGCAGCGGCTCTCGCCATACTGTTTACTGCTTTGTTATTGGGTTCACAGCAGAACCAGGTCTCATTAGCTCAGATTGGAACCGGAAGCCCTGTTCTCGCTACTGCCGATGTCCGTGATCTTTTGTCATCGGATAATAAGGCTCTGTTTTCAGCAAATGACCAGCGCCACCTTGCACAAGGGATGCTGTTGGTAGGGATACCGGGTGTATTAGGAAGATTTGCCGCACTGCCGGAGTTAATGATAATTACCGAATAAATTTTGTAACCGCCAAATGGGAGTTAATAGATTGAAAAAAATAACCGCTGCAATCCTGATACTTTTTTGTGTCTCACTGATTATCAGTTGTGATCAGGATCAAAAAAATATCATGTTGAGCTATAAATATATTTCGGGCACAAAACTGGCCTATGAACAGGTGCTGAGCAGAAAAGTAATTGTTACCGAAAATGATTCCATTATCAAAGATTACACTACATCCGTAACTGCAAGTGTTATACAGGAAATTTCAGATGTTCTGGATGATGGCTCGGCAACAATAAAAGAAATCGATACCTGGTATTTTGAAACTCCATCCAAAGATGACTCAACCAAAATTGAGAAAAAAGAGATGACCAGGGAACTGATGTTAAAAGCTCAACCCAATGGTAAAATTTATGATATTATTTTTACCGATGATGAAGATGTAGCCACTAAAGAATATATTAAAAATATTTATGAGCAGGGTATGCCGGAATTCCCTTCGGATAAAATCTCCCCCGGTCAGAGTTGGACACAATCGACCAAAGTGATACTCGCTGATGGCACTATCATGGAACCATCCACAACTTATATCTTCAGAGAGTTTACAAAAGAAAAAGGCTACAACTGTGCCGTTATTGATTGTGAAGGAACTCTTGTCATTCCGTTGGTTCCAGATCCTAAAGACACCACTATGCGCACTGGAATTGATAATATAACTACAACAGGTACTATCTATTTCGCCTATGAAGAAGGAATGACTGTCCTGTTAAAAGAGCACTGGACAATCAACGGCAAACGCAAAAGATTACATGAAGGTAAAATGGCAGAGTATTTTGTTACAGTTGATACCGAATCAGAGTATAGATTGA
The DNA here is from genome assembly GCA_030642845.1 of Candidatus Zixiibacteriota bacterium. Classification (GTDB taxonomy): domain Bacteria; phylum Zixibacteria; class MSB-5A5; order GN15; family FEB-12; genus DAOWMZ01. Next base: position 162 of record DAOWMZ010000231.1, on the reverse strand, counting down.
CTAAATATGAAAAGCCCGAATAGATTATTGATGTTTTTGTGGGCGGAACACGCCCTCGTGTGCCCCTTATATTCTGTGGGCGGCAGACGTCCCCGTCTGCCCCTTAAATGAAACAAGTTTTCCAGTGGTTTAACCCAATGGCGTGTTGAAAAAGTCCTATGG
>DAOWMZ010000120.1 GCA_030642845.1 Candidatus Zixiibacteriota bacterium | reverse complement strand
TGCCCTTGTGAAACTGCCACAGTCACATAAAGCAGATGCCCGCCTGAAGAATGGGGATTGTTCTTGAATAAATTATCTGCAACAATTAAAGCTGAATCTGTCAAACCAAGATATATATATGCCAACCCCAATCCCTCCGGTATAAATATAAGCGATCTGTCAATTTTATGTGCCCTCTTAAATATCTTGACAGCTAATTCATACTTATATGTTTTCAAATATACCTGCCCTAATTCATTTAAAAAATATGGATTGTATGGCTTATATTCAAGAGCAAGTTTGTAATATTTTTCAGCTTCAACATATTTGCCCATATTTTTATTTAGCAGGGCAAGCAAATGATAGGTTTTATCTGGTCTAATTTTATTTTCTCCCATCAAACTTGCAATCTCTAAAGACTTTTCGTATTGGTTGTTGTTTAGAAAATAATAGGCGAACATTGCCCACCCTGTTTCATCTTTAAATTCATAAAATCTTAATAGTGACTCAAATCTATCAATTGAACCGGTAGTTTTGGTATTAGCTGCTACATAAGATGATGTCATAAAACATGAAATTATAATGACTGCAATAATATGAAGATTTAGTTTCTCAAGTTTTTTAAAATCGATAAATCGAATTAACAGCAATAATGGAGACAGAAGAGTAAAAGACATTAAATCCCAATCTCGTCCAATTCCAAAAATTGGATCAATGAATAATAGAAATAGTATTGACCCCAAAGATGATATAAATAAAAATGTAGTAATGCTATCAACAGAATTATTATCTCTTCTTTTCAAAAGTGTTAGTAAAAATAAAAGACCTGGAATCATTAGAAAAACAATATTGATAATATCCAGACTATGTTTTAAACCAAACAAAGAATAGCCATAGTATTTTTGAGGAGCAATGAATAGTGGTAAAAAAACTGAACTAATGCCATTGCTTCTAAGTATATAAACCACTATCAATACTGACAGAAATATTCCACCACTTATAATTCCAGCATATTTATAATTTAACTTTATTTTATTTATTCGTTTTGAATACTTTGATGTTACGATATAAATAACTGCCGGAGCCAGACATAATATCTGCATATGGATAGTTATTCCAATAATAAATAACAACACAACTAACCATATTTTACGTCCTGTTTTAAGAGTATGTAATGATGTATTTAATAGTGCAGTTGCAATCGCCCATACTAATGGATAGTACTCTACATATCCAAAAAATAACAATATTCCACCAGAGAATAATAATGTAAATAACGCTAAAACTCTAATTTGAGGTTTTAATGTTAATTGTTTTACAATATAGAATAGATTGATTATTACTATTGCACCGGAGAATATAGATATAATTTGGCAGGTTGTTTCCATAGTTTCACGAGTATAACCACCCAGCAAAGATTGGATGTTTCTTATAATAAAAATCGAGCCATACTCAACCCATTTTATAATATACTTCTCTCCTTGCCCAAATACTGACAATATATTATACCCGTCCCCCAAAAAATGTGTCTCAGACCTGAACTTATAAAAAAGAATAGTAAATAAAAGAGCTATCAGCACTTTTGGCCAGATGCCCTTTTCAAAAATAAAGTCATGAGTTTTAACTACAATTTGAGAAAAGAGATTATCCCAGCGTTTAGAAAACAAAATAGCAATAATGAAAATTGAAATTATTACATAAGCAATCATCCAACCCTGCCCCAGAAAGGCTAAATGATTAATCCCCCATAACGCTCCACTTGTCCAGTTAGAAGCCAAACCAAATAACCCAAGCGTCAATAATATTGCTATTGATGGCAGATCTACTCGTTCACCCATATTGACAATATAATATTAAAAATATCTTCAACAAAACATATAATTGCCTACCAATATATTTCTGGACATTGGATTTCTGTTATGTTAGGTTAATATAATAATACCCTTCAGGCTTGTCGTATGCATGTGTTAAACAGTTTATATGATGAGCCGATAAAAGAAAAAACGAACATGAATTGGGGATACTATAATGAAATTTCTTGTTACTGGCGGGGCTGGATTTATTGGATCAAATTTAGCTGAAGCTCTTGTTGCCAACGGCGATAAGGTTAGAATCATTGATAACTTTTCTTCGGGCAAAAGGGATAACATTGCTCATCTTGAAAATAAAATCGAGGTAATCGATGGCGACATCAGGGACTACTGGATAGTTCTTCAGGCAGTCGATGGTATCGATTATATTTTACATCAAGCGGCACTCCCTTCAGTTCCGCGTTCGATCAATAATCCGTTAACTTCCAACGAAGTCAATATCAACGGCACTCTCAACATGCTCGAAGCTGCCAAAAATGCCGGAGTCAAAAAATTTGTCATGGCTTCATCTTCATCTGTTTATGGTGAATCCGAAGAACTCCCCAAACATGAGGGCTTACGTCCTGCCCCCCTCTCTCCTTATGCCGTCACCAAATTAACCGCTGAAAATTATCTTAAAGTTTATTGGCAGCTATACAATTTTCCAACTGTTGCTCTACGGTATTTTAATATCTTTGGTCCCAAACAGGACCCGGCCAGTGAATACGCCGCAGTAGTTCCAAAATTCATTACAGCCCTTTTGGAAAACAAACCTCCTACGGTTTTTGGCGACGGCGAACAATCCCGTGATTTCACTTATATTGAAAACTGCGTCAACGCCAATATTCTTGCTGCAACCAATGATAAAATTTGCGGTGATTTTTTTAATGTCGCTTGTGGTGGACAGTTTACTCTCAATGATCTGCTCGATGAACTCAGAGATATTATCGGTACTGATACTGAGGCAAAATATCTCGATACCCGACCGGGCGATATAAAACATTCCTTTGCCTCAATAGATAAACTGGAAGCGTTTGGATATAACCCGACAGTCAGTTTCAAAGAAGGCCTGAAAAAAACCATAGCCTTCTTTAAAGACCAAACTAAACAAGTAAAACCTGTAAGTTAAATTGATAGTGGGCGGCAGATGTCCACATCTGCCCCTTTCAGAATAGTTTTGTAGGGCAGAACTCTTTAGAAGTTCTGCCTTTTTTATTTGAAGACGTGGTAGTAATTGTAGAGACAGGGCGCGACCTGTCCTTACTGTATATAACTCACCAGTTTCCAAAGCGCGGGTAGGAATCCTTTCCTGCTTGATTCATTCAATCCTAACTTCACTTACCAAAACACACTGGATTCCCAGTCATGCTGGAAATGACATAATGAGTGAAATAATTCCCCACACCCACAAATTTTTTTTACAATAAAAAAAAGCCCGGACATGCCGGGCTTAATAAATATTGAAAATTAAATATTACTTGGAAATTCGGGTAACAAAGGCCGGATAAATTTCAAGACGTTTATCAGCGTATTTAGGAATAGAATCATTTGAATCGACCAGATCTTCAGCATCCGCCACTATCATCAAAGAATTATCCGGTGAAAGAGTTGTAGTATCAACTGATAGCTTTTCAATCTTTTCTCCGTTAAGAGACGAGATAAAAATTGTTACAATTCTGCCAGAACCGGGAGTCAGTTTATTCTCTGAGGGTCCCAGATTAGCAATCATCCCCAACATAATACATTGAATAGCAGTATCAGGACGAAAACCCTTATAGGCAAAATGCTCAATTCTGCCTCCGGTATATGAAGCAGAGTCAGCTACTACTTTTACATTAGCAGCACTAAGCTTTAGCGGAACCGATAATCCCAAAATGTTTTCATCGTTAGTAACATTAATCGTAATCGACCAATTGTTATCATTGATTCTGGTAAGGTCGGCATAAACCGTATCAGTTTTGCCTATATGATCGATCTGAGCCATTCCGGTCGCTGATATAACAGACAGGGCGACCAGGGTCAAAATCATAGTTTTAATAAGTTTCATCATTCCTTCTGGCAGTTTTTTTTATTCTCAAATCTTTTACAGTCTGTAAGTAAAAAGGTTCTAATTTTCGACTTCACCTTTGATTTCAGCTATAGATGCTTTAAATAGTTCTATCAATGAATCAGCTTTTACATCATTTCCCAGTTTTCCCCTGTAAATAGCCGAAGCTTTTAAAATTGCATTTCTTCCCGGTTCGGTCTGGGAATATTTATCAAATATCTGAAGCAGAATCTCTGCTGAATTTTCCCATTTATCCTGTTTCTGATATAAATCTGACTTATAAACCATCGCCAAAGCTTCAGTTAAAGTCCCTTCCCCAAGAGCAGCAATTTGGTTATAATATATTTCTGCATTTTCATACCAACGTTTTGATTCATTAATTCGCCCACGCTCTTTAAGATAATTTGCCACATACAAATATGAAGCCATCGCCTCATCAGAACCACGATAATTCTCTATCAGATAATTATACTCAACTTCAGCTCTTCCCCAGTTATTCTCAAGTTCAAAGGACCTGGCTATAGCATACTGGGCTCTTGGATTTACACCAAAATATCCCCGATAATTTTCCTTAATATCAAACAAAATCTTTCGGGCATCGCTGTAGTTCTTCATTTCCATCCGAACCATTGCCTTTTTTAAATTAATTACCGGAATAAAAAGAGTATCCTCTGTAATTTTACTTTCAAAACTGACAAGTATTTCATCCAACAAATCCAAAGAATGGTTAAACTGCTTTAATTTAGTGCCATACAATTCAGCTATTTTAATTCTGATTGAGGTATATGTTCCAGAAGTGGAATCAAGCATCTGGGTCAACTGATCAATCTCTTTTTCAAAATCACCGGTATGTTCATACAACCTTGCCAGATTTGCTCGAGAGGCTGTTTCGACTTTGGTATCAGCATATGAATTCACAAGATCAGAATAATAATCAATTGCACGATAGTATTCCACCTCAGCTCGTTCTTTATTGCCGGACAAATTCTCGACTTTATAAATATGGTTAGGGAGATTAAACAGGGACACAAGCACTTCCCCCTGCTCATCTACCGGTGGATAAAACTGCGTTAATATTTCATTATAAATCACCAGAGCAGAATCCCATATACCGGAAGCCTGATATGATTTCCCCAGATTTATTTTGGTAGCTAATAACAGAAGGTTGGACAGTTCGACTTCATCAAGGAGCCGACTTAAATATTCCTTTGATTGTCTGTATTTACGAAGTGAGTACAACAGACTCGCCAGTCGGTTAGTTGATTGAAAAGCAAGATGCTTCAATTCGTTATATTCAGTAGTATATTTTTTCGGATCAACTGATTTCAAAGATGTCAGGGTAAAGTCTATCACTTCCGCATATAACTGTTGAATTTCATCCAGTTCAGTATCGGTTAAAAGCTCCGGTCTGATACTGGCTTTTTCAAAAACCTTTTCTGCCTTATGATACTTCTGTTCTGCTTCATAGCGTAATCTCAATGCAGGATTGTCAGAACATCCATTAATCAATAAAACAACAAGCACTACTAATAAGATAAAATTTTGATTTTTATTCATATCACTATCTATCGGTTGTTTAATGTTTTCATTACATGAACTTACGCCGAATATAATGATAATTAAAGAGGATTCAAGTCTTTAATTTTTTTATGGATTTTTGAGATATTTATAAATTCAATAGAAAATGCCCAATTTTCAACAATTTTTGGCCTCTTTCAAATAAATTACTGATAATTTTTTTAAATTTAAGTCCTATGGCGTATCAATCAAAGAGAGTCGGTTGATAGTTAGCCCATTTTGGGGGGTCAATATTATAGTGATAGGTATGAATACATTCCCCGTTTTTGCAGGTCGGCGGTCTTTTGGCAGTCAAATATTCAAAAGTTTTCCCGCAAACAACACAGGTTGCTTTTTTCCAGGCATAATCAGGTAATGAGACTTTGTTTTTCATCATGTCATATAAATTCTGTTAATTAAAAAAAGAAAGTAAAAAATTTATTTTCATCATGCCATAAATCGATAGCCGACTCCTCGGATTGTTTCCAGATAAACCGGATTGGCCGGATCATCTTCAAATATCTTTCGAAGTTTCAAAATAAAATTATCAACAGTTCGATTAGTAGGATAAACATGATATCCCCAGACGGCATCAAGCAGTTGATCACGGCTAACAACTTCCCCGGTACGTTCAATCAAATATTTCATGACCATACATTCCTTGCGGGTAAGGGAAGCCTCACCTCCGGGACCGGACGCATGGAATGTTTTAAAATTAATCGAGCGACCGTCAAATTCAAATTTTTCTTCTACTTCATCTGTTGTCCCCAGCCAGGCCTGTCTTCGGAAAATCCCCTGGATTCGAACCAGTAGTTCATTG
>DAOWMZ010000306.1 GCA_030642845.1 Candidatus Zixiibacteriota bacterium | reverse complement strand
TAGAAATATCGCCGGTCTGCCAAGAGAGAAAAAGAACAGAAGTGGTGTTGCCACTTTTAAGCAGGCATTGTCAAACAGACTTTTTGAAGAATCTTTGGAATTATTCAATAACAAGCAGGATGAATATTACAGCAGAGCCGGAGATATTGATGGATATGCGGCAAAAGCATCGGCCAGACAATTGATTGGATCTCATGAACTAAAGCTTGAGTTAAAATACCGTCAGGCTGAAAGTAAAACAGATGATAGGTCGAAGACTTACTCTATTATATCAACAAGTAGATGGAATCTTTTCAAACAAGGTCAGATTCGAAGCAGTCTTGAAATCTATTCACAATCATTATCGAATATAAACAGTAATACCGCATCGTATATTTTAACCGATAACAAAACCGGATCAAAAGGGATTATATGGTTTTTAAATTTGCGGTATGGAGTAAGTAAAAGTATCAGAATTAATTTCAATATTTCCGGTCGGCATTCAGATAATCGTACAGCGAGAGTTACAGCCCGGGGAGAGATGGTGGCAGGGTTCTGATATGAAAAGATATTTATATCTCATATTTATTCTGCTTATGCCATCCCTATTATTGGCTGATGTTGATTCTTTTGGTGATGGTAAAAGTCTGACAATCGATTCTATATATATAATTGGAGATACAGAGTTCACCAATAATGTTAATTTACCATTTGATCAAAATTCAATAGATAGAAGCATAAATAAAATTTTGAAACCTTTTCAGGATAGCGGTTACTATTATGCATCCGCTGAAATTGTTCAAGCATCAATAACTAATGATAAAATTAACCTGAAGATAAATTTAAATAAGGGACCTCTTTTAACTGTCGGTAAAGTTGTTATCGAGGGATTAAAACGGAGTAATAAGCGTATTATTAAACAACTTACAGGCATTATAGAAAGTGATACTTTAAATGGAAGTCTATTGAAACAAGCTAGCCTGTCTGTTCGTAAGATTGATTATGTGAGCTTTAAACCACCAATTGAAGTGCTCCCAAGGCCGGGTTTTACCAAGGCAGATCTTGTTTTGAATTTCGAGGAAAAGAAACCGGTTTCGATAATGGCAGGTGGTGGATACCTTCCTGATAATAAAGAGATGGTTTGGAATCTGGATTTCAGGCTTAATAATCTTTTTGGTTCCGGACGGAAAGCATCGATTAAATCCGAGAAAAAAGAAAAAGGTCATAATCTTTTGGAACTGTATTACCGCCAATTCATTTTTGGAAAGGGATTCAGCAGTATTGAATTTAATGCCTCAACCAGAGATTACCGAGACCTGTTCTATGAATTTAGTATTAGCAGCTGCCTGAAGGCTGATCTGTTGAATAGATTAACTGCAGGTGTAGGTATCGGTTATCGAAGTGTCGAAGCGGACAATCCGCTTGAATTACAAGTCTCATTCTCTTCATATTCTGCATCTTTTTCAATACATAGCAGCAATATTATTGATCAATACAATCCTGAACAAGGCTATAGGCTTGATTGGGTAATCAAATATTCCTATAGGAAATATAAAAATGATACTCTTCAGTCTTCAGATGGGATTTTGTCATCATATAATGAAACCCGTCTTAATATAAATCTGGGATGGTATCAGCACATTTTCAAGGACATCATGGGATATACCGGAATAAAATATTTAGGGTATGAAACCCCTGAGGAGCTTCCTCCAATTTCAGAATTATTTTTTATCGGCGGACCGGGTACTTTGCGTGGTTTCCGCTCAGAGCAGTTTTCCGCATTAAGATCAGCTATATTAACAGTTGAACCTCGATACAGGTTTAAATCAGGCAACCTGTTTTTGTTTTATGATGCGGCTTATCTGAATAATCGTGTCAAAGAATCTGATTTTACTACCAAAACCAATGAAGATTTTCATCAGGGATTCGGTTTTGGCATCACTTTGAGTGGCTCATATCGAACAGTCAAACTCTCATTTGGCTGGAATAAAGACCTCCCGATTGATCAGCCATATTTAACTATTAATCTCTCAACTGATATATAAAAGTTGACCGCTTCTTAACTCTTTTTTATCCTTTTTCCATGATTAAGATACTGGAAACAAAATATCTGCTTTATTCTTTGCTGACAGCCGTCTGTGTGTGGGCAGGAGCAAGCATGACCTGGATGCATCCTGTATTCTATGGTCCTTCACTTCTTTCGTTAGCTATGTTCTTAGCTTTTATTGGCTCATTTATACTCTTTCAAATTATTACTAATAGGTCTGAAATAACTGCATCTGAAAATATTGCGGATAAAAATTCAGTTGCTATTAAAACCGCCATTACCCTGTCTATAGTGTTATTAATTATTTCATTGGTAATTTCAATATCAATAAATCTATATGTATTGACAGCTTTGGTTATCGCATCAGGATTGATACTGTTATTAGATATTGTAATAAAAAAAGCGTCACTCTTAAAATATATCATTCTGTCCTTGATAGCGGGAATTGTTGTAATTTCCGGTGGGTTGGCAGTCGAACCAAAATTTGTCATGACACTGCCGGGGCCAATTTTACCGGCTCTGTTTACAATGATATTTCTTATTATTAATGAAATAATTTCTGATATTAAAAATATTGAACAGGATTCGAAGAGAAATATTAAAACACTTCCCAACATTATTGGAATTCCGAAATCATTAATAACAATAATACTGTTATTTGTTGCTTTTGTAGTGATTACATTGGCTATAGTTTTAGCTGGGTGGTTTGGGACTGCTTTTAAAATCATAACAGTATATATTATTGACCTCCCAATTATGGTTTTATTAATTCTCATCTGGGGGAACCCGACCCGAAGGATGCTCACGATTGGATCGATTACATTTAAAATTGCCTGGATTTTGAGTATGATAGCGTTTTTGATTATTTAATATTTTTGAAACTATGACAGAATTATATAGTATAAAAAAAGTTAAGTGTATAGATGCTGAATGTGAATATAAACGATTGTGATTTATTGAACTGTGGAAGCATTTTCTAATGAGGAATAAATTGAAGCTAGTAAAATTATTTTTCATATTGATTACGTTAGTGTTACTAAATGGACTTGTACAAGCAGATGGGATTTCTGTCTCTCAGTCACTGGAAGAATTCTCAATCCCTTTTGAATCTAACACCGCTTTTGAGATAAAACTTCAATGGGACGGCCCACAATGGGTATATCGTTTTGATAAGCCGATCAGCCCAACCTTTGATCGTCTAAAGGTGAAGGGATTCACCTCCTCTATTAGCTCACAGGGTTCAGGGAAAGATGAAATCTCAGTTAAAACATACAAATATACTTTGATCCCTACCTCGTATGGCAAAGGGACAATCGATCCGATAAATATCCCTTATGTTATGTTGCCAGACAGCATT
>DAOWMZ010000339.1 GCA_030642845.1 Candidatus Zixiibacteriota bacterium | reverse complement strand
TTTATCTTAAACAAAGAAGATCTTTATATCTTTACAATAATTAAAAATAAATGGTCATCTATGGTACAAAGAAATGGCTTGGCGTAAAAATAATTATAAAATTCAATTTAAAATAATTATGGCTCTTTTACTTTTGGGCAATATATTATTGATATTTACTTCGGTTCAAGCTGCTGCAGATTTAATTCCCCAACCTAAGTTCGTGCAATATAAAGGATTTGACATCAATATGAACAATGATTGGGTCATTGTCGGAGATACTCAAAATCAAAGATACAACTTTACCGCCGTCTGGCTAAAGCGGAAATTGAATGCCTGCAATTCCTTGAATTTTCGGATAGCCAACTTTAGTGATGCCCCTCCTAGTAAAAGAATCGTTTTGGGTAACGCCCAAGAACACAGCCTGGTTAAGTCTTTGTTTGAAAAAAAAAGCCTTAAGCTGCCCCATCACATAGGGGGTGAGGGCTACGCACTACACACCTCCGGCAATGAAATAATTATTGCCGGAGGTGCTCCCAATGGCGTGTTCTACGGGGTGCAGACCATTCTTCAGCTTATCAACAAGAATAATTCCATACAAGGAGTATCAATCATAGATTATCCCGATCATAAAATAAGGGCAGTCTATATGAATTATTTTGGAAGCACTTACATGAAAGGCAGCCCGTCTAAATTTACCCAAACTCAAAAGGATGCGATAGACAGATTAGCCGGTTTAAAAATAAATACTCTTTCTCATAGCGATAAAGGAGATTTTTTTCGGGACTCCCCTGAATATATACGGCCATATAAAGAAATGGTGGAATACTGTAGAAAGCGCTTTATAGACTTTATTCCCAATATTGGTTCTCTCAGAGGCATAAGAGGGCTTCCCTTTGAGTTGCTTGAAGGCTGGTGGATAAAAGATGAAAAATTCAAATTTGGGAAAGATGGCGTTGCAGTAGCTGAAAAACCGTTTATTAATTTGTTTGATAATGGGGACTTTGAAATAGACAAAGATTTGGATGGCAAACCTGATGGCTGGACAATTACAGGATCAGCTACAATTGACGGTAGCAAAAAGCACAGGGGTAACAATTCTTTGAAAATAAATTCTGGACGTGTTTTTGTTGAACTTCCCTCTGAACCTGATAAACATTATTATTTAACAGCGTTTGCCAAAGGGGCGTCTCCCGTCGTCAGCTTAAAAGTAGTAACATCTACCGGTAGTTGCCTGTATAGTCAAAATGATTATATCAAAACCCGATTAGAAAACTGGCGTAAATTTGGAGTAGTCATAAAAACGAATGATCAAACCGACAAGGTATGTATTTCATTGTCCGGGAAAAAAGGGGTTGTTTGGGTGGACGCCATCAGATTTTACCGTGTAGATGGAGGATTAAAGAATGCAATCAGAACAAATAGTGCAGATATTGAAGTAACTAATTTAAATAAAACAAGGACTTTTCAGGAAGGATTGGATTATGAGGTAATCAATGGCGAGACTAACAAAATATTTGATAATAAACTACAGCCTTTCCAGGTAAAAAGGTTACCCGCTGGTAATATCGCCCATGGTCAAAAGGCGCTTGTAAGTTACGATTCTGTATTATATTGGTCATTGTCACATTATTCCAACCAGCCACCATGTGTTTCCTGCACCAGTCTTTATACTGATTATTATTATCCTGCGATTGACAGAGTAATCGAGCATTTAAAACCACAGTGTTATCCATCTTGCCTCAGATGAGATAAGAGGCTTTAATAGAGATAGTAGAAATAAGAAGAGAGGATTGAGTAACACCCAATTATTTGCCGAATGGTTAAATAAGATAAATGCTTATGCTAAGTCAAAAGATCCAAATTGCCGCGTAATGATCTGGGATGATATGGTTTCTCCCTTTCACAATGGTGGAACTAAAGATTATCAGTTGAAATATGGCGGCCCTCCCGGCATGATGGCCGAAGTTATTGAACAAAATATGATTGATAACAATGTGATAATGAATATCTGGTGGTATAGAAATAGCTCATTAAATCGAATGATTGCAGCCACGCAATTTTTTAGCAAAAGAGGTTATAACTTCTTAGGCGCTCCCTGGTATGATTTGGAGAATATTCAAAGCTGGTCAGAGCTTTTACTTAACCGGCCTGGGTCGTTGGGGGGGTTTTGATACAAACTGGTGGTCTCCCCATGTAACTGAGAGGATACAGGGACAACAATTCTCTTTCTTTGCCGACTATTTCTGGAATACCAGATATAAAGCAATCTACCTTAAGTATTGGTGTCCGTTGGCTCAAATACTGGTGGTATCTTTGGAGTCTTTTGCCTTTACCAATAACTCATCTTGGCTTCTGGATAAAGCAAAAAGTATTAGGTAAAAAGTAAAATACTTCAATCTATCAATTTTGTGAAATGCTGGTGTTGTTTATAGAGTAATCTAAATAATTTTAGAAACATTGCATGATAGAAATAGAAAGATGACAGCAAAATCGTTCGAATCATCAAAAATATCTTCGCCTTTGATTTTTATAATATACCTCTTTGCCTTTTTCCGCCCTCTCTCTCTTGTATATCGAGAGTACGGTTTAGCTGGTTTAAATCTACTTGAATTATTTTCGATAATAATTTCTTATCTTTTGATAATCAATATTTTTTTCAACCTGCGCAACTTAAAACTGGATTTAATTTCTATTTCAATTTTAGTCTTTTGTGCTTATTGTTTGTTAAGTCTCCTTTGGGGCTCTGAGATCAGAGCAGTGATGAAAATTATACTACCTTTTCTACTATTTTTTGCTGTCAGGACAACTATTACCAATGATAATCAGATTAGAATTATTCTTATTTTATTGATTTTGGGCTATGCTTACCCAATTTTTTCAAGTTTCTTTGATGTCTTGCAGGGTATTTCTATTGACAAGATTGTTCTTCGCACCGGGGTAGCAAAATATAAGGGAAAATTTTTCAGGAT
>DAOWMZ010000071.1 GCA_030642845.1 Candidatus Zixiibacteriota bacterium | reverse complement strand
ACCGGTTTCAGCTTTTGGAGTTATTGAATCAATGTTAAAGGCATGAATCTGAGTTCTGGTTTGTATAACAGCCTGATCCACTTCTTTCATCAGAAATTCTTCATCTGTTGTCATCATCCCTTTGTAGATTGCATCCTTAAGAATAACATCAGCAGAATCTCTGGCAGACAACAACCACTTTAACATAACCTTTACACTGTCAGCTGTAACCAAACCTTCAGTACCGTCATCGACTGCATGGCATTGGACACACAAGGCAGGTTCTTCTGAGCCAATCATTTCATCATGGGGATTGATAATTTTATGATTGGAATGGCAGGTTTCACACATGGGGAAGTCATTTTCTTCAAAAGCTTCTCTGTGGCGGGAAGCATTAAATAATTGTGCTTCGATAGCATGGCACATTCCGCAAACTGCAGCTAATGAATTGACACCGGGAGGAGCAGCACCATGATTGCCATGACAGTCATTACAAGCGGGCGCACCAAGATCTTTGCGCTCCAAAAGAGCTATCCCATGAACCGACTGTTTGTAGTCATCAAGCTGGGTAGTTGAAATATTATAATCCGCCATGTATTCTTTATCTGCATGGCAGTTGCCGCATGTCTGAGGGAGGTTCAGCGGATGGGTGCTGGAATGCGGAAGTTTGGCATCCCCTATTTCATGAACGGTGTGGCATGAAATACAATTAGCCACTTTAGGATCTCTGTTTTTTAATAATCTTTGGCCGTGTATGGATGTTTTGTATTTCTCAAATTGATCGACAGGCAATGAAGGATTATGCTCATGCATATAGTCGGCATCGCTATGACAACGGGCACAAAATTTAGGTACCTCGAAATGATCAGGTACTCCGATATAGCCGGGAGATTCATAGACTTCATCCATATCTTCCAGAGTCGGATCTCCACCGTGGCAATCATAACAATGAAGATTCTGCTGAAAATGTATATCCCTGGCAAATTTATGCGAAGGACCGTTTTCATCTTCCATATCCTGATGGCAAGTGATGCAATTATCCGGTTGGGCTATACTGATAGGCGTGAATGCTAATAAAAGTACGAAAATCAAAATTATAGATTTTAACACAATCATTCCTCTATTCAACCAGATAACCGATTATTGTCATAAATATAATAAATGCGACTACTAATATCCCAAAACCAATAATCAGTTTAGATTTTTTATCCTGTTGTGATTTCCTGTCCAAATATGGAACCAGCAGCCAAATCAATCCGCCAATACTAAAAAAGATAATACCGAAAAGCTCACCTTCCATAAACCAGACATGGGCCGGAAGCATTTTCAGAGCCTGGAAAGCGAACATAAAATACCATTCCGGCCTGATAACCGCCGGAGGAGGAGCAAACGGGTCAGCTTTTACCCCAAGAGGCCAGTGAACTACTCCAACACCATCAGGGAAAATTACAGCCAATAATGCCAGTAAATTAAGAGCGATCAGCCAGACTAAAATATCCCGATAAAGAAAACTCGGGAAAAATTGCATGTACTTCTTTTCTTCCGGTTTTTTATCTACCCAATCAAGCGGTTCACTCATTCCCTGACGCTGGACAAAAATCAAATGCATGGACAAAAGCCCAACTGTTACCGCCGGCAATATTGCTACATGTAACCCGAAAAACCGTCCAATTGTCGCTCCGGTAACTTCCTCTCCGCCTCGCATAACAGTTAAAAGAGTTTCGCCAATAAAAGGAATTGCTCCACCCATACCAGTTCCGACTCTGGTGGCAAAAAAAGCTAATTCATTCCAGGGAAGTAAATACCCGGAAAAACCAAAAGCCATTGCCAGACCTAAAAGTCCGATGCCGGAATACCAGGTCATTTCACGAGGCTTACGATATGCCTGAGTAAAGAAAACGGTGAACATATGTAAAAAAGCAGCAAGAATCATCAGGTTTGCCGACCACGAATGGATTGACCGGATAAGCCAACCAAATGATACTTCCGATATGATAAACCGTACTGATTCATACGCCGAATCAGCCCCGGGACGATAGTACATTAATAATAATATTCCTGTGGTCACCTGAACCAGAAACAGGAAAAGAGTCACACCCCCAAAATAATAAAATATTGAATGGCTATGCTTAGGCACTACTTTGGAACTCATATACTCGACCAAAGCATTGATTTTCAGACGCTGGTCAATCCAGTTGAATGCTTTATTCTCATTTGAAAAAAGCTGGTGATTACCTGACACTAAGCCTCCTCTTTAGAGACAAAGATATCTTCGCCAATCTCATTGACGACATATTTTTCCAGTGGTCGGGGTGGTGGTCCAGAAATATTCTTACCATTGAGATCATAGCGGCCATTATGACAGGAACACCATATTATACCCAAATCGGGGCGATGCTGAACGGTACAATCAAGATGTGTGCAGGTAGCGGCTAAGGCCTTAAGATCACCGGTTTCGGTGAGAATAATTATTCCGAGAGAACGACCAAATTTAAAATTTTTCGCTTTTTTGGGATCAGATGCAATCTCTTCTCTTGTAAAAGGGACCTTTATCTGGGAAACATTAGCCTCAACTGTCTTGGGGGGCATTAAAAATCTATACACCGGATAAAAAATCGCTCCCAATAGAGCCACAACTCCACCAGATAGTAACCGGTTTAAAAAAGTACGTCTTGAGTTATCTTCCTGCTGCATTAATAGACCTTTATAGTACTTATCTATTTTGCTATTTGATTACAAATGATAACATTAAAGATCATTAATGGCAATATTTTTATTTATTATTTATATCTGAAAAGTACTTAATTTATATCAATAGTAACTTGCAAAACAGACAAAATAAATGTGTCTCTGACACCTTTTAGTTGGATGTGAGCCTGTTTTTAGTTAAATTCAAATCTTATAAAATTGTATATTTTTTAAACTACTTATTGTGAGAATAAAATGGATAATTTAGAATCAACCCGTTCGAGTAATTTTATTACTAACATCATTGATAAAGATATTTCCAATAACAAAAATGACAGTCGTGTCCACACCCGTTTCCCCCCTGAACCCAATGGTTATTTGCATATAGGTCATGCCAAGTCCATCTGCCTGAATTTTGGATTAGCTAAAACATACAATGGCAAATGCAATTTAAGATATGATGATACCAATCCCAGCCGGGAAGAAGTGGAATATGTTGATTCCATGATCGAAGATATCAGATGGCTCGGTTTTGACTGGGAAGACCGCCTGTTTTATGCCTCTAATTATTTTGATACTTTGTATGAATATGCTGTCAAGCTAATTGAAGATGGCAACGCTTTTGTATGTGACCTGACTGCTGATCAGATCAGGGAATACCGAGGAACTTTAACAGAACCGGGAAAAGAAAGCCCACACCGTAACAGGACAGTTGAAGAAAATCTTGATTTGTTTAAGAAGATGCGTGACGGAGAATTCGAGGATGGTTCCAGAGTTCTTCGGGCAAAAATTGATATGACATCAGGTAATCTGAATATGCGTGATCCGGTTATATATCGCATCCTTCATGCCAATCATCATAACACCGGCGACAAATGGTGCATATATCCGATGTATGACTGGGCACACGGACAGTCCGATTCTATCGAAGGGATAACTCACTCTTTATGTGATATTTCATTTGAAGCCCACCGGCCGTTATATGACTGGTGCATAGATAAGCTTGACATTCATCACCCCCAGCAAATTGAATTTGCACGATTGAATATCAGCTATACTGTACTTAGTAAACGCAAATTACGAGAGCTGGTCGAAGGCAATTATGTTGCTGATTGGGATGATCCCCGTATGCCGACCCTTTCAGGCTTAAAACGACGGGGATATACTCCGGTTTCAATCCGTAATTTTTGTGATCGTATTGGTGTTGCCAAAAAAGAGAGTATAGTAGCAGTTGCTGATCTTGAATTTTCCATTCGGGAAGATCTCAACAAACATTCTCCACGTGTTTTGGCTGTATTAAATCCGTTAAAAGTGATAATTGATAATTACCCCGATGATCAGGTTGAAGAGATGGATGCTATCAATAATCCTGAAGATGAATCCGCCGGTAGCAGGAAAATTCCTTTTTCCAAAGAACTGTACATTGAGAAAGAAGATTTCCGCGAAGATCCCCCGAAAAAGTATTTCCGTCTTGCTCCCGGCAAAGAAGTTCGCTTACGCTATGGCTACTTCATAACCTGTACCGATTTTATCAAAGATGATAACGGTGAAGTTATCGAAGTTCACTGCACCTATGATCCTGAATCACGAGGCGGAAGCTCCCCCGATGGCCGCAAAGTAAAGGGAACTATTCATTGGGTTTCGGCGGAACATGCAATTGAAGCGGAAGTCCGTTTATATGACCGTCTGTTTATGGCTTATGATCCTCTAAATGTTGAAGAAGGGCACGATTTCAAAGAAAATATTAACACGAACTCATTAGAAGTTATTACAGCTTTGGTTGAGCCATCATTGAAAGAAGCAAAACCCGGGAGTCGCTACCAATTTGAGAGGCGTGGATATTATTGTGTAGATTCCAAAGATTCCACTAACGAAAAATTAGTGTTCAATCGCACCGTAACTCTCAGAGATACCTGGGCCAAACTCGAAAAAGCGAATAAATGAATTCATTATTGATATGTAGTAATATAAATAGAATGATTGAAAGGATGGATTTCTAATGAAGAAAGTTATTATCATTTTTGTGATGGTGATGATTACAGCCATTTTTTATTCCGGATGCGGTAAATCCGATCAGGAAAGCCAAAAACAATCGGCGAATGAAAATTCTGCATCAAGTGAACGATATAAAATATCAGCATTAGCCGAGGCTCGGTTTGATGATCTTAAAAACGATTATTTAACCAAAGTTAAAACTAAAATTGATGACATAAATCAAAAGATTGAAGCTCTTCAACTTAAGAAAAAGGGAGCTCCGGAATCTCTTTTAGAGCCGATTGAAGCTTCTTTGAAAATTGCCATCGAAAAGAATGAAGTGCTTGCAAAACAATTTACAAAACTTGAAAATGCTGACGAAAATAACTTTGCAGTCGAAAAAACAGCAATGGTAAAAGCTTTAAGTGATGCTGAAAAAGCATACGAAGAACTTAAATTAGAATTTTAAGTACAAATTATAATATATTACCGATCACTTGAATATTTTTATGTGATCGGTTTTTTTTATAATTCATAAAATATATTTGAACATGATTAACAATTAGCCGTACAATTGATATTATGGATTCAGATCTAATTCAGACAGAAAATCTTTGTCGATTCTATAAGCATGGTTCGGAAGAAATTCATGCTGTTAACAATGTTAACTTGAAAATAAAAAACGGGGAATTCCTTGGAATAGTAGGAGCTTCCGGTTCTGGTAAATCTACAATTCTAAATCTTCTGGCAGGATTGGATTCACCCACATCAGGGCATATAACTTACAATGGAAAGGGATTATCATCTTTAAGTCGTACCGAACTGGCAGCTTACCGAGCAGATAAAGTTGGAATGATCTTTCAGTCATTTAACTTGATTGCCCATCAAACAGCCCTTCAAAATGTGGAACTCGCATTATATTTTGGTGATATCCCTGCCAATCAAAGGAAAACTATTGCATCAGAAATGCTTGAAAAAATTGGTCTCGGTAATCGGATGGATCACAAACCGGGAAGCCTTTCAGGGGGAGAACAACAGAGAGTGGCAATTGCCAGGGCTCTGGTAAAAAAGCCGGAAATACTTTTTGCTGATGAACCGACCGGTAATCTTGATCAGGAGAATTCACAACTTATATCTGAATTATTAGCTGAACAGAACAAGCAAGGCTTAACAATTTTATTAGCAACTCATGATATGAATATGGCTAATAAATTCACTCATCGAATTGTCAGAATGAATTACGGTAAAATGGAAAATGCTCATTTCTCAATCAATGGCAGGAATGAATAATCATGACTTTTTCGGATTATATAAAAATATCAACCGGTAATCTCTGGCGGATGAAACTTCGGGCATCTCTAACAATTTCCGGAGTTGTAATAGCTATTGCTGCTTTTGTATCGATGGTATCATTTGGCGTTGGAATGCAGAAAAGTGTTAACGATCAGTTTAGCAAGTTAGGCTTATTTTCTACTATTCAGGTTTATCCTTCTCAAAAAGAAAATGTAAGCGATACAATCAGGATACCAATACTAAACCAAACAGCGATTGACAGTCTTACTTCAATTCCGGGAGTTTTACTTGCATTCCCCTACGATGCCTTTTCCGTTTCAATTTCAATTGCCGACACCCAATTAAATACCGATGCTCAGGCTCTTTCACTGTCAGCACTCAATACCAAACAATTCTCAAATTTAAAGAGCGGCAAATTATTTGATAGTGACAGTTCCAAACAGGTAATTATTACGAGCGAATTGACCAACCGTTTGAAAATCGAAAACCCGGATTTATTAATCGGACAAACTGTTATTATCACGGCCAAGCTCAACAGTGTTGATAGCGGACTTGCCACCGTTTTGGATTTTAGTAGGGATGACACACTGACTCCCCGGAATGCTATCGAATGGGACAGCCTTATCAATGCTGACCAAATCAACGAAATAACCCTGGCATCTCTTGACTCCCTTATCGAAGAAGAGTATCTCACCCGGGTTTCCATACCATCATTGGATTCATTAAAAAACTGGCTACAATTAAGATCATTTATTGTCAGTACAATTGATTCTCTTATTAATGATGACCATATTCAAAAGATCAGAGATGAATCATTTGATTCTGTAATAAACAGGGACAATCTATATAAATTAATCTCCGATGAACTCAAAGGAGCAATCTCCAGATTTCTCGATGGGTATATGAATAACCTGGTTGTCGTTTCTGATACTCTTACCATAAGTGGAATTTTAAAAGGTCGGGAGCATGGTCGAGCAAGCATAGAAGCGGTAATAATGCCGATTAAAACAGCCTTGAAATATGGTTCCGGGAATATCAGTGATAATCCAACAAACATGCTTTCAGCTTTGCAGGGAGGGACGCTCTTCTCATCAATTGAAACCCAACCTGACATCAAATCATATTCAAAAGTAACTCTCAAACTTGAGCAGAATATCCTCCACAGGAATGTCATTGATTCAGTTGAAGCACTTGGTTTCAGGGCATTTAGTTTTGCGGAGCAGTTTGAAGATATTCAAAAATCTTTCTTTTATTTCAACATCGCATTGGGATTGATCGGCCTGATTGCTCTTGTTACTGCTTCATTGAGCATCATTAATACAATGGTGATGTCAATTTTAGAAAGAAGGCGAGAAATCGGCGTTCTCAAATCATTAGGAGCAGATGAAAAAGATATACGTTTGCTGTTTCTGGTAGAATCCGGGTTGATGGGATCTATCGGTGGGCTGCTTGGGATAATATTCGGTTGGTTGATTACTAGATTGACATCAATAATTGCCAAAGCTTATATGGTCAAAGAAGGAATCGATGAAATTGAAATGTTTGCCCTTCCAATATGGTTAATATTGGTAGCTTTTCTT
>DAOWMZ010000145.1 GCA_030642845.1 Candidatus Zixiibacteriota bacterium | reverse complement strand
CTGATAGTCATAAGTGCCTCTGCCTTTGCTGAGGGATATAAATTTTATATTGACGATCCCATGAACAGAAATACAATCACATTCAAAAGTGAGGCTCCCCTCGAAGATATAGTCGGCACCTCTAACCAGATAACCGGTTATATCAATTTTGATCCTGACAACCCGCAAAAGGGAGGCACTGCCGATCTTAGTGTACCGATTGCTTCTCTAAATACCGGCATTCCTCTTCGCAATGAACATTTGCAAAGCCCCAATTGGTTAAATGCTGAAAAGCATCAGGATATAACTTTAAGAATTAACAAAGTTAAGAATGCTAAATTGATCAAAGAAATGGAAAATTCTCAGACATTTGAATTGATCGTTACCGGTAAGTTTTCTTTGAACGGCGAATCCAGACAAATAGAATTTCCGGCACGTGTTACATTCCTTAAGGAAAATGAAATGACCAAAATGAAACTTCCTGGGAATCTTCTGGCTATCCGCACCAATTTCAAAGTAGCTCTTGCTGATTATAATATCACTGGTCCGGAAAATATGCCCTTGATTGGTGCCAAAGTCAGTAAAGAAATTGATATCAATATCAATCTTATAGGAAGCACTACTCCGCCATCTATGGCGAATGAGAAAATGTAATAACATAAGACCGGTAAAGCTGCGAATAACTAAAGCCCCGTCGATACGGCGGGGTTTTTAAATACTAAAGTGTTAATAAAGGAGTTGCTGCAATGAATATCAAAAATAACAAGACTATACTTATTACTATTGGTTTGACACTGACGGTAATAGCTACTTGGTTAATAACCGGTGGTGATTATTATACAAAGTATGAGATTGTAAAAGAAGTTGTAAAAGAATTAGATCAATCAGATCCATTGGTCGCAGCAGGATTTTATGATAATAATACTACTACTACTGAAACAGTTACAATAAATGAATTTCGCTTAGGTCTTCTACCAACCCCATCAGGTCCGTTTGACAAACATATGATTGCGGTCGTTACATTGTTGAGTCCAATCTGGTTTATTACTTTCATTTTATTATTAATGCAATATCGAAAAACTCTCATTAGTAAAAAGGCAGAACTGTCTGTTTCATAATAAAACCGGGTGTTATATTTAGCACCGGTTTTTTATCTTTTTATTCTTCAATTTTTCACCTTATATTAAAAATTCAAATTAAATGTATTGTGAATTGTATTTTATTTTCGGAAAAATCTAATGACCAAACATGGTGATTACACGGATTTACCTATCCTTGCAGAACTCTATGATTTAGTTCCCGGATATATTAATCGAACAGATCGCGAGTTTTATCTTAATCTCTGTAAAGAAGTAGATGGTAAAATTTTGGAGCTTGGCTGTGGAACCGGCAGAATTCTTATCCCCATTGCCGAGGCTGGTAAAGAAATAACCGGACTGGATTTATCTGAACATATGTTGTCGGTGTGTCAAAAAAAACTATCTCTTCTGCATAGAGATATTCAGGAAAAAGTAAACTTAATTCAAGGTGATATGACCAACTTTAGTATTGATGATCAATTTAATCTTGTCACTATACCTTTTCGAGCTTTTCAACATATGATATCTGTTGATGATCAACTATCTTGTTTTAAAAGTATCCATCACCATCTGATGGCAAATGGTCTTCTAATTTTTGATCTCTTCCAGGTTGATCTGAATATTATTAAGAACCGCATCTTAAATGAAGAGATAGAAGATTTCCCTGACTATGAATTAAACGATGGCAGGAGTCTGAGGCGCACACATAGAGTTACAGCTTTTAATACAGAAGATCAATTTAACGATGTTGAATTAATTTATTACTTAACCGATAAAAACGGCATCACAGAACGAATCATCCATGCTTTTCCAATGCGATACTTCTTTAGAGCCGAAATAGAACACCTTCTGGATCAATGTGGTTTTCAAATTATTCATATATATGGTGATTTTGATAAATCATCTCTAACTGAAAACTCTCTTGAAATGTTTTTTATTGCCCAAAAAATATGACCTATATAATGTAGATTAGTACAAAATATTCATATATATCACATTTATCAATAATTTCTTATAAGAACTTTGTGAATTATTTAACAATATAATAAAAAAACATCTTGACAAGCCGATATTATAATATAGATTCAACCCGTGTTATGTAGTTGCGAAATAATGAAACTGATAGATTATGAAAATTAAAAATAAAGAAATATTTAAGATACATTCAGAAGTTTGTAAAACCCTGGCAAACCCAAATCGCCTTATGATTCTCGCTCTTCTGGCAAAAAAAGAAATGAATGTTGGCGAAATAGTTGAGGTCTTAGGCATCCATTTAGCCAATGTTAGCCAGCATTTAGGGACTCTTCGGGCCAAAAATATTATTAAATCAAGAAAAGATGGACAGATGGTATATTATAGCCTGGTTGACAAACGACTTATCGAAGCATGCAATATGATTAGATTAGTACTTCTTGATAATATGAAGAAAAGAGGCCAGATCGCCAAAGATTTTGATCCATTAAATGTAATTGTAGAAGAATAATATTCTTTTAACATATAGTTGTATCATATCGTAACTACGTATTAACGAAACAATTAAAGTTTATTTAAGGTTAGTATGAATAAAGATAGAAGAAAATTCTTAAAAGTTTCCACAGCCATAACAGCATCATTAATACCTGCTGTTTCTGTTAGCTCTTCAGAGGAATGCGAAATTGATTTTAATGATGCTTATGGAGTATTAGTGGATACAACCGTATGTATAGGTTGTCGTAATTGCGAAAAGGCTTGTAATATAGAAAACAATCTACCTGAACAACCGCAAGGCAATTTTGAAGACAAGTCTGTATTTGAGACTAATCGCAGACCAGATGTAAGTGCATATACTGTTGTAAATCCTTCGATTGATTCAAAGCTCCCGAAATATGATTCATACGCCAAAATACAGTGTATGCACTGTAATCATCCTGCGTGTGTATCGGCCTGCATTGTCGGAGCCTTGACAAAATGCCGGCATGGTGTTGTTAGTTGGGATGCCTGGAAATGTATGGGTTGCCGCTACTGTTTGGTTGCCTGTCCATTTCAGATACCGGCATATGAATACGAAGAAGCACTTGAACCTCGAGTTATGAAGTGCACATTTTGCTATGATAGAATTCATAATGACAAGAAGCCTGCCTGCGTCGAATCTTGTCCAGTTGAAGCCCTTACCTTTGGCAAACGTGGAGAGCTTATTAAACTCGCTCATTCCAAAATTGAATCCAACCCCAACAAATATTATGATCATGTCTATGGAGAAGATGAAATTGGTGGTACAAGCTGGATATATTTGGCAAGTAAGGAGTTTATTAATTATGACCTGCCAAAGTTAGCAGAAGAAAAAATACCGTCGTTAACCGAATCAATTCAACATGGGATTTTCAAATCGTTCCTTCCACCGCTTGCTCTTTATGGCTTTTTGGGATTGGTAATGCACTCTATGCGACAGGAAAAGAAAAAGGAGGCATTAGACGATGAACAATCATGAAGCCCCAACTCCTATAAATTCCAAATTCTTCTCAAAGGGTGCCATTGTTCTTTCAATATTTACTTTGATAGGTGCTCTTGGCTATCTATACCGGTTAATTTACGGACTTGGTGCCGCAACAAATCTGGACAATCAATTTCCCTGGGGAATATGGATTGCTATTGATGTAGCGACGGGGGTTGCCCTGGCTGCCGGCGGATTCACAACTGCGGCATTAGCGGACATATTCCACCGTGATAAATATCATTCTCTTACCAGACCGGCATTATTGACTGCTATGCTGGGATATACTTTTGTTGTTGTTGGATTACTTGCCGATCTGGGAAAATACTACAATGTATGGCACCCAATGCTTCCAAGTATGTGGCAGGGAAATTCAGTTCTTTTCGAAGTAGGCTTATGTGTCACGATTTATTTAACCATTCTCTATATTGAGTTTTTTCCGATAGTCATTGAAAAATTCATGGGACACGTAAAACTACCAGGGATATTATCAAAGTATAATAGCCTGGTTGAAAGTTTCCTAAGAATATCCAATCGAACACTGTATCGACTATTATCATTATTCATCATTGCCGGAGTGGTTTTATCCTGCCTGCATCAATCCTCATTAGGGACATTAATGGTAATAGCTCCTTATAAAATGCACGCTCTTTGGTACACTCCGATTTTACCCCTTTTATTCCTTTTATCTGCAGTTACGGTCGGGTTTCCAATGGTTATATTTGAATCAATTCTGTCTTCGTGGTCATTTAAGTTAAAACCAGAAATAAAAACGCTGGCATCGATTGCCAAGTATACACCAATTCTTTTGTTTTGTTATCTATCTATAAAGGTTGCGGATCTTGCGATCAGAAACGCCTTTGGTTATCTGGGGGAAATAAATATCCAGTCGTTTTATTTTATTCTGGAAATGGTTATTGGTGTAATAATTCCGATGGTCATATTATTTCAGAGGGATAAGCGATATTCTATTAAATACCTATTTCTGTCAGCATCGTGCATTATATTTGGTATTCTAATAAACAGAATAAACGTCTTCTTGATTGCATATACACCACTCTATTCATCAAGTTTTTACTTCCCATCATTTATCGAAATAGTTGTTACAATTGGGTTGATGTGTGGATTAGTCCTCATTTATCGCTTTTTGGTTATTCATTTACCGGTTATTTCAATTCAGCGAGTTAAGTATAAAATTGTAAGCAAAATTCCAGCATCAAAATCTGTTTTAGAAGGGTAAAATAATGAAACAAATTATTACATACATTTTAGCAATCATGTCTGTTCTGGTTTTGTTTTCACTATTTAATATAGATATACATGCCCAAAACCATGATTCGGAATGGGAATGTAACTTGTGTCATACATGTGAACTTCCCACAAAAATAACGCCTTGCCTCATAACTTGCCCATCACATGAACACAAACATAGAACATCAAAACATCTCTTATCAGAAGCACCTGATACAATAGTTTTAGGTTTTATAGCAGAACAGTTTCAGCCTGTTCAATTCGACCATAAATCTCATGCCGATATGGCTCAAATGAATTTAGACTGCGCCACCTGTCACCATTATAGTCCGAAAGATCGCATACCACCTTGTCATGAGTGTCATGGCAATGAAGAGAATCCGGTTAATCTCAAACAACCGACCCTAAAAGGCGCATATCATCGTCAATGTATGGGATGCCACCGTGAATGGAGCCATGACACTAAATGCGTCATTTGCCATACCACATGTGAAGGTGATGATTATTCTGAAGCAACTATCGATGCCACTGACATTATGGGAAAATCACATCCTGCTATCATAACGCCGACCTCAAAAATATATCATACTCCATACGAGCCAGGACCTATCGTTACATTCTATCATGATGAACATGTTGATCTTTTTGGGTTTAAATGCGTTGACTGCCACCAGGAAGAAAATTGCAGTTATTGCCATGACCTTTCACATCCGAAAGAACTCGCAAAAACCGAAGAAGAGAAACATGCTATATGTACTGATTGCCATCAAATAAACAACTGCGGGCATTGCCATGACCACAAAAGAAAGCCAGCATTCACTCATAATTCTACAGGATGGCCCCTCAACCAATACCACAATAAACTGGAATGTCGCGCTTGCCACCCTACCCGGAAAAAAATTGCTAAGCTAGACAGTCATTGTAATTCCTGTCATGGCGGTTGGAGTCAAACTAATTTCAGGCACTCAATTACAGGCCTG
>DAOWMZ010000213.1 GCA_030642845.1 Candidatus Zixiibacteriota bacterium | reverse complement strand
CGGTCTTTTTTTATTGTTTAGCATCACCTGATTTGAATAGGATAAATTTGATTATGGGAGGTCCGACGGTTTCATAAATTAAAATGGTAGATAAAACAATAGGGGTTAAAAAATCGCCAATCTCTTTATCAACCTCGTTGACAATATTTACCAATCCGATTGCTACTCCTGCCTGGACAATCATCCCCAATCCTAAATAATTTTTTGTATCAGCTGAGAAATTTTTCCATTTACTGACAAGATAAATAAAACTTATTTTTCCCGCTACCCTTGCTATCAGATAAATGATACCTGCCAAACCGATTGTTGGCAGTAAATCAAGATGAAGCGATGCTCCGGCTATTACAAAAAAAGCGATATACAAAGGTTGTTCAATTTGTCTCATCTCGATATAGACTAACCGATGCATCAAAGATAAATTAGTTGTAACTGCTCCCATAACAAGAGTGGCAAAAAGAGGTTGAATATTCAAAGTGAAAGCTAAGCCGGTAACAAGCATAACCCCTGCCACAATAATCATAAGCATCTCAGCTTGATCATCTATTTTTTGTTCCCAGATTGAAATTAAATAACCCACTGCTCCACCAATTACCAGGGAACCACCTAATTCATACAAAGGGCTAAGAATGGCATAATACCAACTGACGCCATCTTTAAGTAAGCCGAAAGAAAAGAATAATTCAAAAAACAGAATACAGATGATATTTGACATGGCAACGATAGTTATCAATGAATCTGTAAATTCTCCTTTTGATTCATACTCTCTAATTACCAGTAATGTTGCCGCTGGGGCAGTGGCAATCCCGATAACTCCTAAAAGTAGAGCCGGATAAAAAGAGACTCCGACAATAATCAAGGCAATCGTTACAAAAAGCATCGCCCCGAGTGATTGAGCGAT
Organism: Candidatus Zixiibacteriota bacterium; assembly: GCA_030642845.1. Lineage (GTDB taxonomy): Bacteria > Zixibacteria > MSB-5A5 > GN15 > FEB-12 > DAOWMZ01. The sequence goes on along the minus strand of DAOWMZ010000213.1, from coordinate 3,670 downwards.
AGTAAGCCACAACGTTTTTTTACCTACCGTTTTAATATGATGAATTTCAAAAACGCCTCCAATGGCGAACATGATTAATCCTAATGCGATATCATTAAGCAGAGATAGATTTTCAATTGTTTCTTGTGATATTAGTCCTAACACCGAAGGTCCGATAATTGTACCGGTTAGAAGATAGCCGGTTACTTTAGGGAGTTTGAAAAATTTAGCCAGTTTGCCGCCCAGAAGACCTAAAAGCATCACTGCCCCAACCGGAGCCAGATAATGCAATGTAATATCAAAGAAAGTATTTGTTTCAGACATGGAGTTATGATACAAAAATCAGAATAAGAAAAAAATAAAAAAATGTAGAGAAATTACATCCACACACACATTTTGCGGGTTACATAATTATAACCAATTTACCCATCTGAACTTTACCCTGATGATCTTCAACTGTCCAATAATAAATCCCCGAAACTACTAACTGCCGGTTCTTATTAACCAGATTCCATTCATGCTGTAATTTGTTCGGATCCGTTTCATCAAAATCATGAGTCATCGCCCGCACCAAATCACCATCGAAAGAAAAAATACTTATCACGCATTTTGCCGGAAGATTATTAAAATGTATCGCCCGAACTTTATCATTCGGTAAATACTCGCGGTTGCGTCCTTCGAATCTTTTCGTTCGGTAATCGGCGTTGATTATGTACGGGTTGGGATAAATATAAACTTTGCGGTTGTCATCGGTGAGCGATGTCCCCGGCGAGAGAGGATAAGTAAACTGCACCTGTAATGTTTTGGAACTCTCCAGCGGATTCAATCCGGTCTGTTGAGAACCCTGATCAAAAGATGTTACATTAAAATAATAGGGAACGGTGGGGAGCAGGTTGTTAACGATAAACTGATATTCATAATATTTAAAATATCCATCTTCGGTGTAATGATCATCGGTGAGTGAGTCGGGATGGATGCTGTTTGGGTTGATAGCGTTTGGATAAACTTTGGTGATGGGAGTGGTTATGCCAAATTCCGATGTATTATGATGGTGGGGGAGGAAAATAAAAATTGAATCAGGGTAGTCGGGATGGATATACGGATCATGGCGAACATAATCCAGCGGATTAAAAAGAGTGTCGTCACAGTTGTTGCCGTACAAACAGCGCAGTTGTTCTATTGTAAAAGGGTTGTCGCTTAGTTGGTAGTTTGGTTCCGGGAGCAGGTTCTTATTAAAAACATATTTATCAAAATTATAAATATCATACGAAGCTATGATTGACAGCGAAGATTCTCTTTCATCGCGTCCCATCCAGAGATGGTAACCCTCGAAATCAACCTTGCCGGTCATAAAATCTTTTTCAGTTTCAGAACGTTCGCCGTTGAACCGGATTCGTATGCTGTAGTCAAGCGGCTCCAGCCAAAAGTCAGGTGCGGGGGGCGGTCCGGCGGCGCGCCAGTCTGGGACGCCGTCTCCTTCGTAGAAAGTGGTGTCAGCTTTGGTCATCGTCCAGACGGAATCGATTTCGATTGAATCAATGGCACACACCCGGTATTTGCCATAAAACCCGTCGCCATCGGTATCAATGCCTGGGTTGTCATAGATCCATGATGCCCACATCGCATTTTGAGCCAGATCAGAAAAATCCACATTGGACATATATTCATCCGGATTGTGCGGCAGGTTGTTGATATTGTTTGGGTCAATATGAAAATTCTCTCCGGCTACCAGAGCAAAGACAAATGAAAATGAATTTTGAGGTTCAATTGAAAATGGACCACAGGATAAAAGAAATCTTGTGTCTAAACCAGTTGAATAAATATTTGCGTATGATTGATTTGGGTATTGCCATGTATCATCCCATTGTTGAATTGAGGAGGTATATATTTGGTCATAATCAATTTCATTATTACTTAAAATATGATATCGGTTTTTATCACCTACCGGAGTTCCTAATCCACCTGTTTTGAAGTCTCTGAAACCAACTCGATGCCTTGGTCCAAAATCGTAATAACTGGTAAAACTGCTGCCCCACCAATTGTAATTGAATTGAGAATTATTCATAGGTGAATTAAGGATTCTCAATCCTAAAATATTTAATCCTGATTTATTAGGAGAGGGTCCGTTCCAAATTAATTTATCAATAAAACTTCCATTATATGGGTCTCCATCATTATCTGCTATCCATGCAATATTTAATGTGTCAGAAATAATACATGTATGCTTGAGATGTGAATTGATGTTTATGTAGCCTGAGATATCGTCACTTGCTTGAGGTTTTAAAGCAAGTCCAACATCAGAATCAACAAACAATCCTAAATACACAGCTTCAATTTTCTCTTTGCCGATGTTTTCAATATCTAAATTGAATAAGATAAAGTCTTCAGCATAAGTGTAAGACCAGGCGTAAGAATGTTGAGTAACTTTTAAATATAAAGGCTTATTTTTTCTTTTTTCTTCTGAGTCAAATAATTCAGCAATAAATGTATCAGAATATGAGACTATAAAATCTTGTTCAGATACAGCTCCATTACTTACATAATCATCTTTGCTAAGGATTGACTTATAAATAATATCCCCTTTTGAACCAAGATCAGGGTGGAATTCTACTCCAAAATCAAACCCCCAACCATGAAATCCGACAGAAACAAGGGTGTCAGTGCCAATTATACCTCCTATCCATAAAGCAGCATCATATAAGTATTGTATGTATGAATCCTTTGGATATTCACAACCAATCCAAATTATATCGCCAGTAAGGCAATCTGTTGTTTCATCATAACGTTCCATTACATTTTTACCAATAACACCAAAATTACTAATTGGTAGATTAATTTTACCTATATTATGTGCTGTTAAACAATAACTTGGAGTTGAAGAGGTCTTCAATTGAATCATATTTCTTTTAGATATATTAGTAGCTGTCCTTGCACATAAATTCAAATTTAAAAACGATACCAATATAATCAAATATATTCTTAGCATTTTTTCCCGCTCGCTAATTATTCTTGTATTTTAATATTGCAAAAAAAAAGATAAAAAGCTATATTATTTTTGTGTATTCTACAGGAATTTTGAAAAATTTAAACCATGAAAGGGGGTGAAAGCATGAAACGTATTTTGCTTTTCACTTCGGTTTTTATCATTTCATTGACTATTGGATTATTTTCAACAGTGATATTACCTCAGAATTCAATAGCAGGACCACCACCAATTTGTGGAACACCTGCTTGTATAATGTGGGTGGAATGTGATGAATATTCAGCTCGATGTTCTTCGACGCCACAATTTCCACACTGGCAAATTATTTGGTCAGGAGAACCATATCCTGCTTGTTATGATTGTATTTACTGGCAGGGATGTGTAGAAAGCTGTTTACCGATTTAAAGAGAAAAGGGAGTCAGTTTTGGCTCCCTTTTATTTAGAAAGTATAATATGGAAAAGAAAACGATATTAATTATCATAATATTTGTATCTATAATAGGTGCTTTTTGTGGTGTGTTTCTTGGATTTACTCTGTTAGGTAAATCTGAGGTTGTCCCAATCGTTTCTTACAATTCTACCCCAAATATAAGTTATGAAATGCAATTGAATTTAAAACCTGGGGAACTATTCCCTTTAGTTGATTATAAAAAAACAGATGGTTCCTTGGGAAATTTTGAGAATCTGCTTAATGGAAAGAAAAGTATT
>DAOWMZ010000205.1 GCA_030642845.1 Candidatus Zixiibacteriota bacterium | reverse complement strand
TACTACACAGATTTATACTAAGATTGATCGGGAATATATAATTGCAGAGCATAGAAAATACCATCCTAGAGAATTGGCCGGGACCAAAGACGAATGATGTTAAGGCTAAAAAAACTTATCATTTTGCTATAAAGCAGAGTGGTATCAGCCTTGATTTTCATATCAGCAAGTTTTTTCGTGATACTACGATTTCTATTCATCATTTTGATTCCTTCGGTTCTCTCATTACAATCTGCCAACATCATGACATCGATGCCATAATGATTGGACGCAAATCAGATATGCTCAAAGAGATTGAGCTGGTTCGAGCTATCAAGGAAAATGTATTTCTATCAATCATTCCCATAATTCTTTACCATCCTGATCCGAAAGATGAGGATGTTATTGCTGCTTATGAAAACGGGGCAGAAGATTTTATTTACGGAAGATGGATTGATAAACTGGTGGAAGTAAGAATAAAAAAGACCATTGAGAGGAGTCATCGAGATCTGGCTGTAAATCCCTCAACCCATTTACCGGGACCTACAATTATTGAACGGGAAATTAATACTCAATTACAATTGAAATCCCAATTTGCTATATGTTATGCTGATCTTGATAATTTCAAAGCTTACAACGATTATTATGGGTATGTTCAGGGGGACAAAATAATTAAGTTGACGGCCAGGGTAATAAAGGATATTGTGTTTGATCTTTGTCCGGGTGGTTTTGTAGGGCATATTGCCGGTGATGATTATATTGCAATAATCCCGATTAGCCAGGTTGATGAAGTTTGCAGCGAGATTTTAAAAGTGTTCGATTCTCTTATTCCCTATCAGTATAAAGAAGAAGATCGCAATCGGGGATTTATCACAACAAAAAACCGCAAGGATGAGATTGAATCTTTTCCTATTTTGACCCTTTCAATATCAGTCCTTCTTAATGAAAATGGAACATTTTCCCATATGGGAGAGATGTCCAAGATGCTGGCTGATCTTAAAAAAGCGACCAAGCAAAAAGAAGGCTCAAACTACATGATTGAGCGCAGAAAAAAATACTGATCTATTTCCCACAGAGTAGTCAGGAATCCTTTCCTGACTAAACAGTGATTAAATTTTGATATTGATTTCTCCATCGCGTAGAGGGCGGCCTTGTGTCGCCCGAAATCATTGTAATTCAACGGCGGAGACAAGCCCCGTCGCTACGCGAAAGAAAAATATTTGTGCTTGGCAGACGTCCTCGTCTGTTGGCAGGTATTGCCTGTCCTGTTCTTGATCAAGGGGCACACGGGGGCGTGTGCCGCCCACATAATGCGCGAAGAATTCTCTATTGATTTAACTGATTGTAAAATTCTAACGCCGGTAGATACTGAGGATTAAAATGCAGGCTACGTTCAATATAATAATCCACCGTATCAAGAGGACTGTCAGATTGAAGATGACTCACCGCCATCAAATAATAAGCCTGATATAATGTAGTATCCCGGAATATTGCTCGTCTCAAAGCAAGGAAAGCGGCAGGATAATTCTGTCTTTGTACATATGAAAGTCCCCAGTTAAAATAGTCGTTTGCCTTAAGATCTCCGATTTTTCTTCCCCTCGTAAATAGTGAATCCGTATATTCAAATAATCCTCTCCGAGCAAAGAAAGCCGCCCCTTTAAAATAAGTTTCCACCATTAATGGAGCACTATTTACAGCATTTTTGTAGGCTTCGCCCGATAATTCGTATTGTTCGGTTTTCTCATAGGCTTCAGCTATATTAATATAAATTAATCCGAGTTCGTCTTTATCGGCCAATTCATAATCAAAATTGTTTAGAGCCAGATTATATAATTTTATTGCTGAGTCACTTAAGTTTTTTTCATACAATATTAATCCAAGATTATTATAAGCACGATAAAATTCTGCATCGATTTTTAAAGCTCGATTGTAATTGTTTTCGGCTTTAATTAATTTTCCCTGCATAAATTGAGAATAACCAAGATTGGTAATCAGGGAAGCAGAATATGGAAAATATTCGTCAGCTTTGAGATATTCTTTTTCGGATGCCGAGTAGTCCTCAAGATTATCATATTTAATTCCGGCATTAAAGTGAATCTGAAATTGATTGCTTCCGCCTTCAAGATAATATTCCCGGTTAAATAAAACTAAACTTAATAAAAGAATAATTCCACAAATAAAGAGGCTTCGCCTCTTTTTTTGTTTGAGTAGATCAACTGCTTTAATGATACCAGCGGCAGCAATGATTATCAAAAATGGGATGAGAGGAAGACGATGACGGGCAGTTACAAGAAACAGAACTATCGTAGGAATATAGGCTAATACAAAAAGATATAAGGGGAGTAACTTCTTGAAATCTTTACGAGTTATATATATTCCAACTATGAATAATGGAAACAACAGACCAAATGGAAATCTTACCACGTAATTCCATAATAAAGCTGAATACAAGTAAGACTTGCCTCTTTCATGATATATATCAGAGTTGTCACTGTTCTCGAATCCGCTTACAAGATAAACAGATTTTTTCCAGACCAATTCGAGAAATTTACCGGGATTATTAATAATAAAATCGACTGCCTTGGCAGTCCAGAATGATGAAGCCTCGGCTTCAGTTAACGCCATCCCTTTTTCTTTTTGAGCAGCAGAAATGGTAGCCGGAATAAATTGCTTCCAACTTAGTGATTCATTCAGATCAACCTCCGGCATTTTCATTGATAAACCATTAGCAACCGGATTATTACCAATATAAAAATTTATTCCCCCTTGAGTTGAAAGCAGGGTGAACTCATTTGTGACAATTACATTTCGAATGGTAACCGGCAGGATCATCAAAACGACACCTATGAAGACCAGGGCCGGTTTTTTGATTCTGTTTAAAATTGATAATGTTTTGTCGGATATGAAAAATAACCAAATTGCTAATACCGGTAGAACAAGAAGAATGTTAGGACGTGAGATTGTTGCTAATCCAAATATAATTCCGGTTATAAACCATGTCTTTAGTGATGAGGATTCTTGATAAACTATCAGGCGATACATTCCCCATGAAAGAAAGAAAACAAACAGCACCGGAATGAGAAACATCGCTTCGTAGTATAATAAAGTACCATAGAGGGCATAAATAATACCGGCAACCAAGCCAACCTTTTGATTAAAAAGATGAGCTGACAGTTTAAAAATATAATAGGCTGTTCCCCCACAAAGTAGTATCTGGAGAAACTTTGCCCAGAAGATCGAACTGCCGGTGATAAACGAGAGGAACGCCAAAAAATAGGGATAGAAAGGAGCACGGAAATAAGCACCATTGCCCCAGAAAGATTTATCTAATATTTCATTCGCCCAAAGCCAGTGCCATTTTTCATCAACCATTGGAACCGTGAAGCCGGGGTGATTGCTTAGTTCTATCAGGTAAATAATCCGGATTATTATTGCCAGAGCAATGACAATCAGAACATTTTTATTTTTAGTTAGAAATTCCATCTATATTTAGGGTATGCTGAAAAATACATTTACTATTCATGATAATAGCGTAGAATTCTTTAGCAATAACACCTTTCTTTAGCAGGGCAACACCCCAAAGTGATGCTGCCGATGTTATTGTCAGGAAAGGATTCCTGACAGCGCAACAATAGGACATCCTATACCAGTAAAACAGGCTATGTCTGTCACTTAGAGGTTTTACTTTTCCATCCTCTATAAGCCAGATGCCCTAACAATGCAGCTAGTCCGGCAAATAATATTAAAGAAAGATAAGGACTGAATCCGCCGGCAAGCCTGTCCCACATCCCTTCATGGGCATCATAGTAACCGGCATATCCTACTGACCCGCCAATCAAAAAGGTAGTCATCACACCAATAATTGCATAGCCGGCGACAAGTCCTGATGAGAAGAGAATGCCTCCTTCGTTGCGTTTATTAAAGTCTTTTTTATCTTTTGAAAGTTTCTTGATTAACCATGATATTATTCCGCCTACCATAATGGGCGATGATAATGAAAGAGGTAAATATAATCCGATAGCAAATGGCAGGGATGATATTCCTAAAAGTTCCACTGCCAAAGCGATCATTGCCCCAACTAAAATCGGAGCCCAGGGAAGGTTGGCATGCATTACTCCCTGAACGACTGTAGCCATTACATTTGCCTGAGGAGCAAGAAGCGGAGTACGGTCAGTAGCTCCTTCAACAAACCCAAAAACATCATTTAGATAGTATATTGTGAAACCCATCGCCAGGGCAGGAAAGACTAACCCTATAAATTCGGTTAACTGCTGTTTCCAGGGAGTCGCTCCGAGAAGATAACCGGTTTTTAAATCCTGGGCAATGTCCCCGGACATACAGACTGCTATACAGACAATCGAGCCAACCGACATGGCGGTTATCATACCGGCGGTTCCCTTTACACCAAAATAGAGTAGAATCATACAGGTAACTAATAATGTGGCAATAGTCATTCCGGAAACCGGATTAGAGGATGAACCGACAATACCAACAATTCTGGCAGAAACTACCACAAAAAAGAAACCAAATAAAACAGCCAGGAAAGCACCCAAAAGATGCAACTCTGTTCCGGGAAGGAGCCAGATAGCAATAATTATCAGAACAATTCCAAGAAGCACCCATTTCATAGGGAGATCTTTGTCCGTACG
>DAOWMZ010000183.1 GCA_030642845.1 Candidatus Zixiibacteriota bacterium | reverse complement strand
TTGCTTCTAACTTTATCAGGAGTAGCGGAAGCCGGTAAAGTCCGTATTAAAGATATTTGTAGTTTCCAGAATGAGAATCAGGAAGATTTGATTGGTTATGGATTAATAATTGGGCTTGATGGTTCCGGTGATGGATCAGGAACTCAATTTACCACCCAGTCACTTGTAAATATGATGGAACGGTTGGGGCTTACAGTTGATCAAAGTAAAGTAAAAGTAAAAAATGTTGCAGCTGTGATGGTGACAGCCAAAATATCAAGCCATCAGGCTAAAGGAACATATTTTGATATCACAGTATCATCGGTTGGTGATGCTTCGTCATTACAGGGGGGAACTCTCCTGATGACTCCGCTGTCCAGCCTCGATGGCGTTCAGCGAGCCATTGCTCAGGGATCGGTGTCGATAGGTGGTTTTAATGTTCAGGTTGATGAAGGCAATAAAATTGTTAAGAACTACACCTTAGTAGGGCGAATACCTGATGGGGGAAAGATTATCAAATCGCTTGAAGCACCCCGTGATGAATCCAGAGAGATATTTCTCTCTTTAAGGGATCCGGATTTTACTACTGCTTATAGGATTGCGGAAAGAATAAATATCAAATATGGCCTCCTGGCATATCCGGTAGATGCCGGAACAGTTAGACTGGTTGTACCTGATTCACTTTCTCATCCCAACAGTAAAATTGAATTTGCTTCCAATGTCGGATTACTTCAGGTTGTCCCCGATAATCCGGCTCGTGTGGTAATCAACGAAAAAACCGGAACCATTGTCGTTGGTGAACATGTTACGATTGAACCGGTGGCTATTGCTCACGGGACAATTACCGTTAGTATCCAATCGACACCAATAATATCTCAACCGGATGCATTCAGCTTGGGCGAGACTATTGTAACTCAGGAATCACGGATAAATGTACAGGATGAAAACGCTAGAGTAGTTCACTTGGCAAGATCAGTCTATCTTTCTGATATAGCCAGTGCCTTAAATAAAATTGGAGCAACTCCCAGAGATATAATTGCAATTTTTCAGGCACTTAAACAAGCAGGTGCTTTAAGAGCGGAGTTGATAATTTTATAATGTCTGAAATAGGTCCCACATCAAAACTGGCACAGCCAGCCCAAATGGAAACTGAAAATTCTACTGAAATAAAAACAGGGGATCTTGAGAAGGAAAAATTGCGTCTGCGAAAGGCATCAAAAGATTTTGAGTCGCTCTTTATCTATCAGATGTTAAAAGCGATGCGGAAAACAGTAGGAGAAGATCCGCTTTCCAAAGACAATTCTTTTTCCAGTGATTATGGTAAAGATGCCTATATGGATATGTTTGACCAACAGCTGGCACTGAAAATGGCTGGCGGAAAAAGGTCGATAGCTGATGCGCTTTATAATTCAATGATAAAAACATTGGATGGGACTGCCTTCTCAACTGAAAAAGTTGAAATCAAACCGTTAAATACTGAAAATGATAAACCGGATAAAATGCTTATTGAACCGTTCAAAATATTCCCTGAAAAAGGTCCAGCCAAACCTGTTATTAAAATTGAAAAAGTCGGTAAACTCGGAAACGGAGACATGCCAAAGTTTAATACCGATAATATCATCAGAAATTACGGCCATATTGTTGACAAAGCGGCTCAGGCAAATCAGGTTGATTCAGCCTTAGTCTTTGCTGTCATAAAAGAGGAATCCGGGGGAGATGCCAGGGCGGTATCACCAGCCGGAGCCAAGGGTTTAATGCAGTTAATGGATGGTACTGCTGAGGAAATGGGAACACCTAAAGTCTTTAATCCACAGGATAATATCGAATCCGGCACTCGCTATCTAAAACAGATGTTAGACAAATTCGGTGACATCAAACTGGCACTGGCGGCTTATAATGCCGGCCCGGGAAATGTGGAAAAATATCAGGGGATACCTCCCTTTGCCGAGACTAAGAGTTATGTAGAAAGAGTTTTGGATTCATTCACATTTTATAAGGATTTATCGGCTATGAAGAATGCTAAAGGAATTTTACACACAAGTCGATAACTATTATGAGCACATTATGGGAAAGAATAGGATATGATAAATAGTTTAATTGAAATATTAGGCAGGGAGGCCGCTCTCTTCGAATCTTTTCTCCGATTACTAGAAAAGCAGCAAAAGGCATTGGTTGAAAACGATGCCGATGAACTCAATCGAGTAACAGAACTTCAAAGAGAAAAAATGATCGAAAGCAATCTCCTCAATAAACAGCGTTGTGATATGCTGGAAAATATCAGGCAGCAGAATACCATTGAAGGAGATCTGACCGTCACCCGTCTGCTTGAAATGGTAGATCAAAATCAGGCTGATCAGTTATCAATGCTGCGCAAATCGATATTACTTCTCAATGACAAGATTTTGAAAACACGCAATCAAAATGCTATGCTTTTGAATAAATCGCGCCAATATATTCAACGGATGATGGAAATGCTTTCCCGGGTAGGGAATTCTGATCAAGGTTATACAGCTTCCGGTGCTGAAAATAATTCAAACATGAATGTTGCTTTGGATAGGAGGGTCTGATGTCAGGTTTATTCCAGGGATTGGAAGCTGGCAAAAGTGCTTTATTAGCCCATCAGTTATATCTCCAGACAATAGGAAATAACATTGCCAATGTTAATACGCCGGGTTATACCCGCCAGAGAGTCAATATCAACCCCAGCCCATCAATTCAAACACCATTTGGATCCTTAGGAACCGGTGTTAGAGTTTCTCATATCACCCAGGTTAAAGATCTCTTTTTGGGGGAACAATATCGTCGTAATAGTAAATCATTAGGCCAATGGAGTTACAAAGAAAAAATATTGACCCAAGTTGAAATTCTTTTTAACGAACCGTCAGACAACACCCTTTCCAATCATATTAATGAGTTCTGGAACTCCTGGGATTCATTATCACAAAATGCCGAGTCAACAACTAATCGTCAGGCAGTTTTAAGTTCAGCCAAAAAAATGATAAACTCCTTTCAGGATCTCTCGGAACAGCTTTATCGGCTTCGTGATTCTATCAATAAGGATCTGGCTTCAATATCAGATAACATCAACAGATATTCCGCTGAAATAGCCAATCTTAATGAACAGATTAGAATTCGTGAAGTTGATGGAACCATGGCCAATGGACTCAGGGATGCCCGTAACCTGTTGGTTGATAAATTATCTGAATATGTCGATGTCAACACTATCGAATCATCCAACGGGGAATTGAGAGTTATGATTGGAGCCATGGAAATTGTTAATGGTTCTGAAACAAACAGGCTCAGTACAAATGTTATCAATGAAAAAGGACGGATGTCCCATGAATTAGTCTGGGAAGGGACAAACATACAAATTACAAATATCAATGGCCAGTTAAAGGGCTTAGTCGATACCAGGGATGAGTTAATCCCCAGATATATTGATGAACTTGATACTATGGCCAGATCGATTATTGAAAATGTTAATAGTATTCATCAATCCGGCTATGGGTTGGATGGATCTACCGGAAAAGAGTTTTTTGATTCCAACTTCTTATCCGCCGGGACTATCAAATTGAACATGGCTCTGGAGATTTCGCCGGATATGATTGCCGCTTCCGGTTCAGGAGAAAGGGGTGACGGAACAATAGCGCTGGAGATTCAGAATATAAGAAATGAGAGAATCATGCACAATGGTTCATCAACGGTTAATGATTTCTATAACAGCCTTATAGGTAATCTTGGGGTTGAGACCAATGAAGCTATTTCATTTTCAGAAAATTATCAACTCATGCTTCAACAGGTTTATAATGCAAGAGAATCTGTAGAAGGTGTATCTCTTGATGAAGAGATGGCCAACATGATAAAATTTCAGCATGCCTATGATGCCGCTGCCAGAATCATAACGACTATGGATGAGGCATTGGAAGTAGTTATCTCCAGGATGGGGATAGTCGGAAGGTAGGCAGGATGCCGAATATAAAATTATAAGCACCACGGAGGGTCACTTGCTTATTTTAACAAGGAGGTTGGGCGAATCTATAACGATCGGAGACAATATCAAAGTCAGCGTACTGGGCATACACGGACGCCAGGTACGAATTGGAATTGATGCTCCCTCGGATGTAATTGTCCACCGCGAAGAAATTTATGTGAAAATACAGGAAGAAAACCGGAAAGCATCCAAATCAATAAAAGAGGACCTTTTTAGTGTCGTAAACTTGTTGAAAAACAAAATCAAAGGTAAAGAGGATGACAAGGGGAAAGGCAAGTCCGCCAAAGTCGAATTTAAAAACGGACGCAATTCCCAACGGCGTTCCGGTCCGAGACCGGGAAACGATCCTAACCAAAGATAAAACAGATGTGATTTATGCGTGTAACTAATAATATGATCGCCAACAATACGGTCTTTAATATGCAAAGATCGATTAGCCGACTGCTTGAACTTCAAATACAGTTGTCAACCGGACGTCAGATCAATAGGCCGTCTGATAACCCGATTGGGATTCAGCGCGATCTTAATTACCGGACAGAACTGTCCAAAAATGCACAGTATCAAAATAATAATATGCAGGCTTTGACCTGGATGCAGAACTATGATTCATCTTTAAGTGATCTCAAAGATCTTTATTCCAGTGCCAAGGAAATTGCTATTGCAATGGCTAATGGTACTTATGATGATATTACCCGTGAAGGTTCAGCCGAAGAGGTGGCTTCCATTCTGGATCAAATGATTCAATTAGCCAATACTCAGAATGAGGGGAGATTCATATATTCAGGTTTCCGCACCGATCAAAGAGCATTGGTGAATTCGGCTAATGGAGTTGTTTATCGAGGGGATCAGGGACAGATTGAATATCAAATTGAAACAAACTCCCGCATGGTAGTTAACCTTTCAGGTTCAGATGTATTTCTTAATCCTCTTTCAATACCTGGTGAGGATTCTGATTTAAATGTGAAAGTTACAAACAGTACTCTTCTTGCTGACCTGCATGGCGGCAATGGTATTGATCTGGCTGCCGGGACATTTACTATCACTAATGAAAATCTCGGTATCAGTGCAACAGTTGATATATCCGGTGCCATAACTGTCGGTGATCTTTTTGATCCGGTTACGGGAATAAATGCTCAATTGGTTGCAGCCGGTATTACAAATATAGATATTAAGCTTGGTGAAGAGGGCAACAACCTTCTG
>DAOWMZ010000197.1 GCA_030642845.1 Candidatus Zixiibacteriota bacterium | reverse complement strand
TTGGTTTTATTGGTGAAAATGAAGATTATACAGCTAATAGGCTGTTCCAAAAATATAAAAGTAATCAAATAAAATCACCCAGAAAAGGGGCTTTGATTTTTAGATTGAATCAGGATAGCCATGCTGAGCATGCCGAACATGTCGAACATGTGGCGATATGCCTGGATCATCAGTTCAAAATAGAGGCTATAGGTGGTGCCGAAGGCACTTCTTCTCCTGTTATTTCCTGGCTCAATAACGCATTTGTCAAAATCAGACCAATCAATTTCAATAAAAATAAATATAAAATTATATATCTATTCAAAGATTGATTTCTACAAGCTTCAGTAGGTCGAAAGTCTTGACTTTCGACAATTTATTTTAAAATGTCAAAACTCAAGAGTTTTGACCTACATTACTACAAGCGTAGTGACAGGTCGCGACCTGTCACAGGTATAGCCTGATTTATTTACCAGGTACAGAATATTGATAAAATCATTCTGTAGGGGCACGGCATGCCGTGCCCTTGCGAAACTCTGGGATCCTGCCCTACTAAACACATAATTTTTTTATATACTTTTAATTAGAATTCGGGTATAATGATTAAGTGCCGGAAACGTACTGTTTTATATGTTTTTTATTGACCGATGTTTTTGGATAATGTAGATTGGCACTTATAAAATGAAGAAACAATTTATCCTTTAGGGAGGATCAGAAAGTATGAAAAAGTTAGGAATTTTACTAATCAGCCTATTGGCAATTTCATTTATTGTTATGTCATGTGGTCCAAAAGAACCTGTCGAAGAAGTACAGCCAGTTGTCACAGAACCGGTTGTTGAAGAACCTGTAACCGAGCCAGAACCACCACCACCGCCACCGCCGACTCTTAAAGAATCACAGTTTGTCACAGTCTTTTTTGATTTTGATAAATACAGTCTTCGCGGTGATGCCAAAACTGCTCTGGACAATAACTATAATATCCTGAATGAGTTTGCCACCGCTGTTATCAAGATCGAGGGCCACTGCGATGAACGCGGGACAGTTGAATACAACCTCTCCTTAGGTGAAAAAAGAGCCAAAGCAACTATGGATTATCTGGTCGGTTTGGGAGTTGATCCGGGACGGATTTCAATCATCAGCTACGGTAAGGAACGTCCGGCTGATGATGGTCACAACGAAGCTGCCTGGGATAAAAATCGTCGTTGTGAATTCCGTGTAATTACACAGTAAAGATTGGTCGGTTATTATGACCTTTAAAAACTATATCAAAACCGCTGTCTCTCTGACAGCGGTTTTGTATCTCGGAATCATTTTCAGCGGCTGTGCCACATCAAGAAATATCGAAGAACTTCGTCTTGAAATCGAGGAAGTACAAAGACAAAACAATGAGTTAGCAGCCAAATTTAATACGGTTGATACCCTGATTGCATCCGATACCGAAAACAGCAGAAAACTTAGAGCTGACATTTCGGTTACAATAGATCAGCTCGAAGATCAGATTAACACTCTTCAGGAGAGCTATACTGATCTTATCCAGAAAGTGGATGCAATCTATCGAGCGGTAACTCAGAAAACTAGATTGTATGGATCACCCGGTACTCAGCAGAACCCGAATCAGCCATCAGGACAGACTCCTCCTGTTGGGACAACCACTGATGTGGATTGCTCTGCTGTTTATGATGATGCGTTTATTCTTGTTCGCCAGGGAGATTATGAAAAGGCGATTACCTCTTTTAAATCATTCCTGGTCGATTGTGAAAGACATGAACTGGTGGAAAATGCTCATTACTGGATCGGACAGTCATATTATTCTATGGAGAAATATACCGATGCTATCAGTGAGTTTGAATTTCTCCTCGAAAACTATAAAGGTTCGGTTAATACCAGTAGGGCCATGTTTAAACTGGGACGCTCCAAACAGGAGTTGGGTAAAAAATCGGAAGCTAAAAAGATTTTTCAGCAGCTTATCGATGAATACCCGGGAACGTTTGATGCCGAACAGGCAAAGGAGCTCCTGAAAGATCTGAAGTAAAAATGTCTCTTGATTCTATTACGCTTAGAATATCTGCCCCGACCGAGCCATTAGCTCCCGGTCGGGGTTTTTATCAACTGGAAGAGGATACACTCTTTGTCCAGATAGGTGAATTTTCCAGCGAACACAAATTTTATTCATACATAGAATCAGACAGCCTTAGACTGGATATTGATAAAAGCGGACATTTGATATTTCTGGAACATAACATCCCCAGACGACAATGGCCGGTAGATGAAAACTTTTCTCCACCAACAAATTTAAAATCTGCTGACATACGATGGACGGATTTCCGGGCAAGGGTCGGGAACCCTTTTATTGTTACAAATAAAAAACGGACCAGAATATGTTTTCGATTTAATAATATCAGTGCTCAGTTTTCGTTCTATCTTGCAGAATCTGTTTTTATACAAGTTGATAAAGAGAATCATCTGGCGGCTATCTGGATCAATGACATTACCGATGATATTGGCGGAAAAGAAATCGCCGCCTTTCGTAAAAAAGTACGAGGGGGGAAATCATTTTTCAAAAAACCAGTCGCTATAAAGTGACACATTTGGGAATGTTAAGAACTAATAATGAAAGTATCTCACTCATCATGTCATTTCCAGCTCGACTGGGAATCCAGTCTTTTTGATGAGTTTGTGGGGGGCAGACAGTCCTCGTCTGCCCAAAAGTATGCTTTCCCAAGACTCAGTAAAACTCGCGTAGCGGCGGGGCTTGTCTCCACCGTAGAATTACAATGACTTCAGACGACACAAGGCCGCCCTCTACGCGGGATCAGACTATTTACGCGTAGTGATGTGGCTTGTCAGCGACATAATATGTCTCCGTCGTTCTTGTGAGCGGCAGACAGTCCTCGTCTGCCCCTAATAGAACACACAATGTGTACCAGCAGACGAGGACGTCTGCCAGGCACAGGGTTATTCAACACTCCCTCAGGTTGGGAATGACATGGCGGCAGGTTACACAAATCAGCTTGTGCAGATTCGCAAGACCTGCCGCAACATGCTAACGGGTCTTTATCAATATATTCTAAAGTGAAACTATACTGGTTGACTTCAAAATATTACTCCTCTTAATTACAATATGTCAAAGCCTGATAAAAAAATTATTAACGAGTTAGACAAACTTAAAGAGACAATAGAAAATCATAATCGATTATATTATAATGAAGATGCCCCTTCGATCTCAGATGCCGAGTATGATAAATTATATGACAGACTTTTAGAAATAGAAAAACAATTTCCTGAACTCATAACCCCGGATTCTCCATCACAAAGAGTCGGTGCAGCACCATCGAAGAAATTTGAACCGGCTAAACATAGAATCCCGATGCTCTCTCTTCAAAAAGTTACTACCTATGAAGAGTTCCTTGCTTTTGATAAGCGGGCACGTGATGGATTGGAATTAGGTGAAGATAAGGTTACCTATGTAGTAGAGCCGAAACTTGACGGTCTGGCAGTGGAATTAATTTATCGTGAAGGTCTCTTTGTCGAAGGCTCCACGAGAGGGGATGGTTCCACGGGTGAAAACATTACCTCTAATCTTAAAACAATTAGAAATATCCCTCTTAAATTATCAAAAGAGATTTCAAAAAAATATCCTCTTCTCGAAGTAAGGGGAGAAGTTATCATGAAACGCTCAGCTTTTAAGCGTCTCAATGACTCTCTTCTTGAAAGAGATCTCCCGTTATTAGCAAATCCGCGCAATGGGGCGGCCGGATCATTAAGACAGCTTGATCCGAAAGTTACATCAAGTCGTCCATTACTATTTTTTGCCTACGGAATCTCCGACCCCGGCTTAGCCAGTCTTATTAATCAATATGATTCTATTCAATTACTTAAAAAAGAAGGCTTCCTCACTAATAAATTGATAAAAATTGTTGTTGGTCCTGCTAAAGTCGAAAACAGATTTCTGGAAATAGATCATGCAAGGCATGATTTGGATTATGATATTGACGGGATGGTTATCAAGGTAAATGATTTCAATCAGCAGGTAGAACTTGGACAAATATCACGCGCTCCCCGGTGGGCGGTAGCCTGGAAATTTAAAGCGGAACAAGTTGAGACTATTTTGGAAGATATAGAATTTTCTGTTGGTCGAACCGGAGTTGTTACACCTGTGGCCAAATTGCAACCGGTATTTGTTGGTGGGGCGACAGTTTCCAACGCCACCCTCCACAACCAGGACGAATTAGCGAAGTTAGATTTATTTATTGGGGATACGGTAGTTATTCAAAGGGCTGGAGATGTTATTCCTGATGTCGTATCAGTTGTAATTGAAAAAAGACCGCCTGATGCAAAAAAAATTAAATTTCCTAATCACTGTCCCTCCTGTAATATGCCCATTATTAGACCCGAAGGGGAAGCGGCTTACCGTTGTCAGAATCTTGCCTGTCCGGCTCAACTCGAAGGGCGCCTTTTTCATTTTGCCTCAAAAGGGGGATTTGATATTGATGGCTTGGGAGAGAAATTTGCTCGTCAGTTAATTAAAGAAGAGTTGGTCAAAGATCCGGCTGATCTCTTTTATCTAACTGTAGAGCAACTCCTGCCACTCGAATTGATGGCTGATAAACGGGCACAGAATCTTGTTGATGCAATAAACAGATCCAAACAGACAGAACTGCCAAGGGCAATTTTTGCTCTTGGTATAATAGGAGTAGGGGAGTCGGCAGGTAAATTATTAGCTAGCAACTTTTGCTCTTTTAGTAAATTGGAAAATGCGACAGAAGA
>DAOWMZ010000117.1 GCA_030642845.1 Candidatus Zixiibacteriota bacterium | reverse complement strand
GCTCAGAGGAAGAATTGAGCAGTATCTTTCCAGTGATCGGGGACGGGATTTTCTTATCGGCAAAATTACTAATGTCACTATCTCTGAAAGAACTCCCGGTGGACGAGTAGCACGCCTGCTAATACACACTGAAAGAGATGTCTATCGGTTCTACCGAGATCGCATCCGATGGGTTATCGGGAGAACTTCCAACCCGGATTTAATATTGCCGTCAGATAATTTTAATGTTATCATTTCGCGTAACAGCAACAACGACATCACTGATGTCGTATTCAAAGGAAAAGGCTACGGACATGGCGTAGGCATGTGTCAATGTGGAGCTATCGGACTGGCTCGACAGGGAGTGTCGTTTGACAGTATTTTGGAAAAATATTATGTTGGTGCTCAGGTTAAGAAACTGTATTGATGATTGGTTTATGAATAAAAAAATATTAATTCCAATTATCACTGCATTTTTTGTAATATACTCGTTATTAACATCTTCAATTATTGCAGCCGACTATAGATACGCCCTGGATATCAAAGGAGAAGCGGCTAAAATATCCGGTAGTGATTCCACCAAATTTCCAATACAGATAGCCTATGGTTTAGGCTTGTCATATGCTATCTCAGAACACTGGGATTTGGATCTCTCTTTGACTTTTTATACCATGTATGATGATTCTACCGGCAGTTCCAGCTTTGCCTTTGGTGCTAAAGATGAAAATGCCACCAGAAAATTCAAATCATACCGTCTCGGAGCGGATATAAAAAGATACTTACTAACGCCCGGAAGCAGATTCAACATTGCTTTGGGGATTGGTGGAGGCTTACATATCTGGAAAATACTCGACCCAATAGCAGATACTGTATGGAAAGCGGAAGGCTCCCGTAATGAAACTACAGATTTTGCTTCTTCCGAAGTTTATGCCTCCGGTCTGATAGGTTTTGAATTCCTGATTTCAGATAGAATATCGCTAAATTTTGATACCCATGTTGATTACCTTACCGGATTCGGAACCGAATTTTCGGATACTTACAACGATCTACGTGACCGCTTGTTGATGGGAACCTCGGTATCCCTGACATTTTCCTTCGGGTCCTCAGAATTCAAGAGAGGCTGGCCTTCAGAAAGAGTCTGGAATGATGACCTTCCTGTTGCCAGAAAAGATCCGATTATAGCCACTGACAGCGATGGCGACGGTATTCCGGATAATACAGATAAATGTAACGATACCCCTATTGGAATAATTGTTGACCGTAATGGCTGCCCTATGGACAGTGATCGTGATGGTGTTGCTGATGGACTGGATAATTGCGATGGAACCGACCCGCGTGCCAGAGGATTGGTTGATATTTACGGTTGTCCAATCGACTCAGATTTTGACGGCATACCCGATTATCTTGATAACTGTCCGTATAACATTTATGGCGCATTGGTTGATGCTCAAGGTTGCCCGGTTGATACCGATGTTGATGGAATACCTGATGGGCTTGATGACTGTCCCAACACTCTCTATGGCATTGATGTTGATGCTCATGGATGTGTTGATCTGGTGATGTTTGAAAAGCCGATGGTATTAAATATTGATTATGTTTCCGGTTCATTTGAAGTTGATCCCAGAAATATGGATCGCATAAAAGATTTAGCTCGGGTTTTGAGTTTTATCCCGGGAATCATGCTGGAAATTAACGGTTATACCGATAACATCGGTCAGGCACAAGCCAACTTGTCTCTCTCCCAAAAAAGAGCCAACCGAGTCAGAGATTATCTGGTAACATTGGGAGTTGACAAGAACCGAATAAAAACTTACGGCCGAGGTGAAATAAATTTTGTGGCCGGCAATGAAACCGCTCAGGGACGAGCAAAAAACAGAAGAATAGAAATTATCTTTTTTAAGTAGTTATGTATAATTATTTTTATCAGGAACAAAATATCGAAAACCGCCGTCAGAATAAATACGCTCTGGTAGCATATCTTCCAATCGAACTCGATAAAATCATCACCCCTATTAGGGAAAAGTATGATCCCCTATATGACCACATTGCTTCCCATGTCACAGTTGTGTTCCCTTTTGAAACAGACAGGTCACTTAATGAGTTAGCTGGTTTAATCAGTTATGAAACTTCAATAGAAATGGAATTTAATTTTAAACTTGGATCAATTATAGATTTCTACCCCATAGCTCCTGTAATATGCTGGGAAGTCAAAAAAGATGAAAGGCTGACGAGCTTATATTATCGATTATATGCCCGTCTGGGGTTGACCTTGCCATTCAAAGATTACCGGCCTCATGTAACAGTAGCAAGGGAAATATCTCATCATCGGGTTTTGTTGGTTAAAGAAAATATTGTCCCCTATTTGCCTGATGAAAAATTTGTGTCACATTCTCTCGATTTAATAACCCCGTTGGCTGAGAACAAATGGGTTTCGGTCAGAACCTTTCCCCTGTTAAAAATCGAAACTGATTAAATTCCATAAAAAAAGCGGTCAATAAATTGACCGCTTGAATCTATAATCTTTAAAATTATTTTCCCTTTTTCTCATCAGCTGGAGCTGTAGACGGGAAAACATGAGAATCACCTTTCCTCTTGGCAAAATCAAAAGGTTTGAAATTCGGATTACCTTCTTTAGTATGGCACTTTATGCAATCAGCTTCACCAGGAATTATCAAACCAGCATCTAAAGCCATCTTCATATGAGTTTCGGGATCAGCTTTCCATTTTTTCTTATTCATGATTTTCGGTGATTTATAATCTTTTCCCGCTCCATGACAGGCTTCGCACTGCACGCCTTCCAGAAGAACACCTTTGGCAGTTGTTCCGGTAGTATGGCAGACAACGCATTCTTCTTTTTTCTTTTCTTCATCAGATAAAACATCGAAGGCTTTGGCGTGAGTTGTTTCCAACCAACTGGCGTGGACTTCTTTATGGCAGGGTTTACAATTTTTTGCACCTACATACTCATGGCTTACTTTTTCGGCTTTTGCTTCAGTTTTGTCTTGGGCAACTGCCACTCCGCAAAAAACTAACAATAAAATCGATACGATAATTAAGTTGAAACGCATAATCTTTGTTCTCCTCTTACTAAATTATACTTTTATTCTTATACACAAATACACTACTAAAAACGTTTGTATTATAAATTAATCTATATATTTGGAACTGTCAAGGCTTTGCGTATAAAAACTCATTTATTCAAGAATAAAATCCTTGCTAATTTCTTTTTAAATAAGTAGTTTCCCATGGGTAAGAATATGAAAATATTGATTATTACACAACATTTCCCCCCGGAACGCGGTGCTGTTAGGCGACTGGCGGAGTTTGCCCGATTCTTTGCCTTAAAAGGCAACGAGGTCTCGGTATTAACTGCTATCCCGAACTATCCCGATGGAATAGTACCCGAAGAATACCGGGGTAAGTTCTTTTCCCATGAAAGAAGTGATGGTATAGATATTTATCGAAGCTATGTTCTCCCTGCTTCCAACAGACACCCAGGCAAAAGAATGATCGGATTTATCACCTTTTTGTTCTCAGCTCTTATTAACAGTTTTAGAATTAAGGGTGATTTTGATATTATTCTGGCATCTTCCCCGCCGGTTACAACTCCCGTGATTGGCTGGATATTAAGCAAAATCAGAAGGGCCAGATACATTCTTGAGATAAGGGATCTTCAGCCGGAATCAAGTGAAGAATTCGGTAATCTTCGTCATTCCCTATTCACTCGTCTTTTGAAAAAGATGATGCATTCTTTGTACCGCAAAGCCACCCGTAGTGTCTCAGCTACCGACGGTATCACAAAAAATCTGATTAAAGCCGGTATCCCATCGGATAAAGTGACAACAATCAAATCCGGTGTCGGCAGTGAATTCCTTATTGATGATTCCAATGGCATCAGAAAAAAATTCGGCTGGGAGAATAAATTCCTTGTTTTGTATGCCGGAACTTTAGGGTGGGCACACACGCTTGAAACGGTAATCGAGGCAGCTCGTCAATTAGTCGATCAACCGGATATTTATTTTGTATTTGCCGGTGACGGCCAAAAAAGGCAGGCACTGGAAGGAATGGTCCGAGATTACGGATTAAAAAATTGCTGTTTTATAGGCCTGCAATCATTAGAAACTATTCCCTACTTCCTCCGAGCCAGTGATGTTTTGGTTGAAAGTTTAAAAGAAGTTCCGATCACCAAAGGAACTTTCCCCTGCAAATTGTTTGAATATATGGCTTCAGGTCGTCCGGTTATATTTGGATCCCGCGGTGGAGAAGCTGTTCAGGAATTGGAAAAAGCCGGCGGCGCATTATGGTTCCCAACCGATCAACCAGAGAAGTTAAGTGAAATTATTTTGAAATTAAAGCAGGGTAAGATTGACGGCAACAGATTAGGCAAACAATACCACGAACATATCAAGAATCACCACCGCCGCGAACTATGGGCCGACCGTTATTTGAAGATTATTCAGCAATAGATAAGTTTATTATATTGATATAAAAAGGCAGATGATTTCTCATCTGCCTTTTTTTTCAACTCTATTGATAAGATCAATTATTGGTCTATCTTTTCCCTAATAATTATCTTCTTCTGTTTGTCTTTGTCGGTCCAGTCAATGTTGTTGATATCAACTTCTTTGAATTCATCAGAACCCTCTTCCATAAAGAAAGCTTTGCTGCCACCTACCGAAGAATCAAAGAACTTGAATTCGAAAATATACTGAGTGCTGTCCCCTTCGATACCTTCACCATCAGATGAAATCTGTATTTGCATTTCACCATCATTATTCTCAAACGTTACCACCGGATTATTCATGCCTGCTGCTTCCAGTTGTGCTCTGATTTCAGCCTGAATTTCTTCATTGGATTTGCCCCCGGTATTGATATCAACATTAAAGAGACGATCAGTAGCATGAGCCAACAAACTAGCTCTCACTTTTTCAATTACCGGATGAATCTCTATATTATCTTCCATCCCGGTAAGCTCCGTAAAAGTTAAGGCAACCTTGCGAGCAGCTTCTTCACTATCGAGATTCGAAATACTAAAAGTGTGTTTCTCTCCATCAAAATCATGGATAATCTCCGCATCTCCTAATCCAACTGCAGCCAATCCTTCTTTGAGTTTGTCTGCATCAACCACAACTTTTTTAACCGTTCCATTTTCCATATCCTGCAATTCGATTATCAGCTGGGCTTGTCTGCCATCGGTGGAAGACATTGTAACCGCACCGTTATCTTTTTCAACAATATCAACAATATAACCTGTAGTTTCACTGCATGAAACAGGTAAAAAGGCAAACAGTGCAATCAGACACAAACTTGATGCCAATCCTATACTTAACCCCGGTTTTCTAAAAATCCTACTCGTAAACTTAGCCATCAGTGAATACTCCTTTGATTCGTTTTCAACCGTTTGTGATTCTATACGTTTTTGCAGGATATTCAAGGGCACTGTACTGAATTTTTCATCCTTATTAACAGATTCAAATGATCTGTTCAGGATAAGCTCAGCCTTTTTCTGTCTCGATTCTTTCGAATCATTCTGCCTGTGCCTTGGTTTGCGAAAACGCATATCCGGCCTCTCTTTTTGGTTTGCTTTGTTCGGTCAAACAAAGATACTTTTCTATTGCTTTACGCATCTTTTTACGACCTCGTGACAATTTCGCCTTAACTGTTCCTTCCGGTTTTTCGAAAAGCTCTGCCAGTTCACCAACAGACCAGCTTTCCATTTCGTATAGAGTTATCATAACTCTTTCTTCCGGCTTAAGAGCAGTAAACCCAATCTCCAACCAGCGCCGAGCAGTAAACCTGTTGGTTGGATCATCACTACTTGCTGTTTTCCTGATCTCATCGGTCAGATCGGTATGGCGGCGCCACCAAACCGAACGGAATCGGTTTTTGTACCGATTGATGATTATCCGGTACAGCCAGGAGCGAAAAGATCCTTGATCTTTAAGGGTTTTTATCTTCATCAGAGCTTGTAATATGGCATCCTGATAAAGGTCATTACCCTCATCGATATCTCCGGTCAGCTTCCTGCAAAACCTTTCGGCTTTGGGATGCTCCGGCTCCAACAATTTCCAGAACAGGTTCCTTCTCATAGTTGCTATGGGCTAAGACACCTTCCACATTAAAACGGTTGCAATTAAATCAAATATATTCACTTATACGCTAAAGTACGATAAAATACAGGCAATGCCTACTGTCAGAAAGGGATTTCTGACAGCGCGAAAAACTCAAGAGTTTTGAACTACGAATAAAATTACCTGAAGTAGAACACACAAAGTGTGTTAATTATTTTCTCCGATGATTCGTAGTCCCTCAAGGGTTAGGTTTGGAGAGGTTTCGGTGATATATTGTGAGTGTTCTTCGATACCAACTGATAAGCCACCAGTTGCAACTACCTT